>NZ_JACVUW010000021.1:0-50186 GCF_016625265.1 Bacillus sp. S71
CCAATCTTCTTATTACACTCGTCTTTTCTAAATCACTTATAAAGGGGTCATTATCCAATGAAATTTAAAGTATTCTTTTTAACCATTACCATTCAAAAAAATACATTTTCCAAGTCTGAAATGTTTCATGAGCGACAAATTAATCAGGCTATGGATCATGTAAAAGAAAGACAAATTCATTACTGTAGTCATCTGTAATTTCTTATTACACTCGTTTTTTCTAAATCACTTATAAAGGGGCAATTATCTAATGAAATTTAAAGTATTCTTTTTAACCATTACCATTCAAAAAAATAAATTTTCTGAGTCTGAAATGTTTCATGAACGACAAATTAATCAGGCTATAGATCATGTAAAAGAAAGACAAAGTCATTACTGTAGTCATCTGTAATTCCAATTCGAAAGGAGGAATTCACATATGAAGTTTCACCTTTTCTTTTTAACGATTACAATTCAAAAAGAAACAATATCTCAAAATGAATTAAAACAAGAAAGACAATATAAACAAGTTATTGATGAAATTCGAGATCGTAGAAGCAAATACTACACTCACCTTTAATCGTTTAACTATATAGAATTGAAAGGAGTCGATTATGATGTTGATAGCACGCTGTAAGGAAATGATTTGGATAGTTCAGAGGGATTCCACATAGTTTTATAGAGCTTATATCACACAAGTTTATCACTGAATTTGATGTATAAAAAATATATAATAAAATCAAATCAACCCGCTTTTAATTATTTATTTATAAACAAAAGATACACCACTTAAAAAGCGGTGTATCTTTCTCAGGTTTCACTATTTCCGATTACTTCTCTTTGTCTTAAACAATCTCACTAAGTTCGAAACAACAGTTTTTGTTACTGCATAAACTGGTACTGCTAAAATCATTCCGATGATTCCAGCAAAATTACCTACCCCTAAAATTAGGATAATAATTGTTAATGGGTGAATGTTTAATTTCGAGCTCATAATACGCGGTGAAATAATATTACTTTCAAACTGTTGTACAATTGTTACGATAATAATTACGTATAAGGCTTGCATCGGAGATACGAACAGTCCTACAATAACAGCTGGTGCTGCCCCAATAAATGGCCCTAAGTTAGGAATGATGTTTGTAAATGCTGCAATAATTCCTAAAACGAAAGCGTACGGTAAATCGATAATTAAATAACCGATAAAAGTAAACGCACCTACAAATATACAAACGAGTGCTTGCCCTTGAATATATGCAGATAATGTTTCGTTCGTTTCCTTAATGATACGAAGCCCCTCTTCACGGTAAGACTCAGGTAATAAACTTACCGCTTTTCCCGGAAAGGCATGTCCATCTTTAAACATGTAAAATAAAATGAACGGTACAGTAAATACAACTAATGCAACGTTCGTGATAATACCAAATAAAGCCGTTGCACTCGACGTAATTGTATTTGGTATATCTTTTAAGTATTCAATCGCATTTTTTTCAATTGTTTCAATGGAAACGTAGTTTTGTGTAGATAACCATTCAAACAACCTATGATGTGATAATTCTTGTATGTATACTTTCCCCTCTTTTATGTAGCTTGGCATATTTTTTACTAAGTCCATTAGCTGTTGTGAAATCGTAGGAACAACTACTCCAACGCCAACCGCAGTTAATGTTATGATAAAAAGATATAACAGTAATATCGCTAAATTTCTAGGTACTTTTTTATTCTCCAAAAAGATTAATACAGGATTAAATATGAAGTATAAAAAAAGCGCGATTAAGATTGGGAAAAACAATGTTGATATGAAGATACCAATCGGTTGAAATAAAAATGATATTTTTGTGCAAATAAATATGATTCCTACAACCATTAGCACTTCTAATGTCCAAAAGTGCACTTTTGATTTCAAAAAAACGGCCTCCTTTAAACTAGCACTTCTATTCATTGTACCAAAATAAGCATGAATTTCACATAATATTTTCCTTTACAATATTCCAAAATACCGATAAATACACTACAATGAGATTACATACAAATTTGCAGGTAAAGGTGATAAAAATGACACAATGCATCATTTGCAGAAAAGATACGAAAGAACTTAGTGAACAATATGTCATTCCAGAAATATTATGTGGATATTATTTCACAAACTCAATTTGTGATACTTGTCATGAACAAATGACAACAAATATTGATCGTCCTTTAATTAGGCATAAATTGAGTCAATTTAAGATTGAACAAATGAAAAGACAAATTGATTCCCCACTCTATACGAATGAGCACGGTGAGGAACTTGCGGCTGCTGAGACTGATGTTGTCGAAGTAAGCGACGAGATTCTTTATTCTAATGCATTAATTATGAAACTATGTAAAAAGCACGATATTTCCTTACATAATGAAATTTGGAAGGAGGAACGTGTAACGAAAGTAGCGAGTTCTATTCAACGTGAATTACTATTAGATAACCGTAAATATAAAATGAGTGTATTAAAAATGGCTTATACATTCGCTGTACAAACAGTTGATGGCTACTTTGAAGATCAAGATGCAATTGATATTTCTACCATTCTCTCAAATGCAGATTTCGTGGAACTAAAAGAAAAAAGCATTGTACGTGATTTAAGCAAAAGTTCTTTATGGAATACGCTAAATACAAGTAGTGAAAATCATTACTTTATTTTACTTAGCGATAAAGACGGCCTGTTTTGCTTCATTCGTTTGTTTGACATCTTTGATGTTGTCGTTCATTTATCAGAAAAAAGATTTGACCTTCCATCGCCGATTGTCGGTGTAAATAATGTGAATACGCAGAAATTTTATGTCCAAAGTTTAAAACAGTATATGGATGGGCTGTTTAAAGAAAAAGCACCTACAATATAACAGGAACCAGAACATACGGTCTCCTTTCTTGATGAAAAGACACTGTGTTATAATGAGTATGAAAAGAACAATACAATCACATAAACCAATTATAAATTGTATATAAATAAAAAAGACTAGTGTGCGGCTACACACTAGTCCACGTAACTTAGCAGATTGGATTGTTCATTTATCCTATTTGTTTCTTACAAACAAAACAACCCACATTCTATAAGCATAGGTGGGTTGTTATTTTTTGAGCTTGTCTATTAAAACGACGACGAACGTTAACAATGCAACGAGAAACAGTCCACCTTGCAGTAGCAACGCTATTTCACTCACGTATTATCACCCCCCTCCTACTCGGAGAAGTGATAATTGAACAACCAACCGCACCTTAAGTTACCCTTTAATTTTACCATATTTTCTAATAATTTACGATGAAAACCCGCAAGCGAATAACTTGCGGGTTTTTTATCCCGTATTAACAGGCAGTGAACAAAATAAAGCAATAAATATGTGAAACTTTATTTCTCACTATTTTTTTAATGCATATGCATCAGCAATCATTTCACCAACAATTTTATTTTCTTCTTTCTTCTCGTCTTTCAATAATGGGAATAACAATTCTGCGACCTCATACGCTTCTTCTAAATGCGGATATCCTGATAAAACAAACGTATCAATTCCTAACGATTCATATTCTTTTATCCTTTCTGCTACTGTATGTGGATTGCCTACAAGTGCAGTACCTGCCCCACCTCTTACAAGTCCGATTCCAGCCCATAAATTAGGGCTTATCTCTAACGACTCTCTCGTACCTTTATTTAAATGTGTCATCCTCTTTTGACCAACCGAATCATATCTTGCAAATGTCTTTTGAGCAAGCTCAATTGTTTCATTATCCACATATTGAATTAAACGTTCTGCCTCTTCCCACGCTTCTTCTTCTATTTCTCTTACAATTACGTGTAATCTAATGCCAAATCGTACTGTACGCCCCTTCTCTTCTGCAAGTTTTCTTACTTCTTCTATTTTCTCTTTCACTTGCTCTGGTGGCTCTCCCCACGTTAAATATACATCACTATGTTCAGCTGCTACTTCTTTTCCAGCAGCTGATGATCCTCCGAAATATATAGGAGGATATGGTGTTTGAACTGGCGGGAATACAACTTTACTATCTGTAACTTGAATATGTTTTCCTTCTAAAGAGATCGTTTCACCTTGCAATGTCGATTTCCAAACCTTTAAAAATTCATCCGCTGCTTCATATCTTTCATCATGCTCAAGATATAATCCATCTCCTTGTAGTTCAACTGGATCTCCTCCAGCTACTACATTAATAAGTAGTCTCCCATCTGAAATTCTATCAAATGTAGATGCCATCCTCGCTGCAACTGTAGGTGACATTAGTCCTGGTCTCACTGCTACTAAAAATTTTAGTTTTTCTGTTTCAGCAGCAAGAGCTGAAGCTAACACCCAAGGGTCTTCACATCCTTGACCAGTTGGAAGTAAAACACCCGTATATCCTAAATAATCAGCTGCCGCAGCAACTTGCTTATAATAACCATATTCAGCTGCTCTTCCTCGTTTTGTCGTTCCTAAATATCGACCATCTCCATAAGCCGGAATAAACCATAATAATTCCATACCTTTACACACCCCTTATTTATTTTGAAACGTATACTAACAAATTCTATATAAATTACCCCTAATAATTTATATGTTAATTCCCAGTCTCACCTTTAAAATTATCTCGCCATCTTAAAAACTTCACTTCTAGTAAACGTACTAGAGAGTCAGAAAACTTCCCAACAAATGCAAAGATAATTATGCCGACAAATACGATATCTGTATTTGAAAATTGCCTTGCATCCATAATCATATAACCAATACCTTCTGTAGATCCCATAAGTTCTGCTACTACTAAACTCACCCATGCAACACCTAACGATAACCTTGCTCCTAGTAAAAGGTTAGGCAATGCAGATGGTAAAATTAGTTTCGTAATTAGTTTTCTTTTGCTAAACTCTAACACTCTCGCAACATCAAATAACTTTGAATCCACACCTCTAATACCTAAAAATGCGTTTACGTATAAAGGAAAAAATGCACCATCTGCAATTAATAACACTTTCGATGTTTCACCAAAACCGAACCATAATACGAAAAGCGGCGCAACAGCTAAATGAGGTACAGTTCTTAACATTTGCACAGATGGGTCTAAATATTGCTCACTTCTCGTTGAAAATCCAACAATTGTTCCTAAAATGATTCCTAAGCCCCCACCAATAAAGAAACCAGCCGCAGCCCTGAATACACTAATACTTAAATGGCCGAATAACTCTCCTGTTTTAATAAGCTCTTGGAAAGCTAGAAAAATATCTAATGGTGTTGGTAAAACTGTTTTAGAAACAAGACCGAATACGCCAGCCAACTGCCAAATTATTAATATAATAACCGGTATAGTAATCGCCCTTACTAAAACTTTTACATTAAACTTTCGTACCTTCTTTATGCCATTTTTCTTAATCGTTATACTCGCTGGTTTCATAACAGCTTTCGTATTTTCCACTTTACAAAACCTCTTTTCACTTCGCTTTCAATGCTTTTTCTACGAAAGAATTATCTACAACTTTTTCCGTCTTAATTTCTTTCTTTATAGAACCGATCTTATATTGAAAATCCGCTGTCTTTTGTTGTTCTGCTATTATTTCCTTCGTTACCGGAACTAAAATTGGTTTGTCATGATTAAACACTTCTTTTACAATCTCTGCATCTATCTTTTTTACAGAAGTGTACACTTTTATTGCTTCATCTAAGTTAGCCTCTTGCCATACACGTGCTTTCTCATAAACTTTGAGGAATTTCTCAACTAATTCTGGATGTTCTTTCGCAAATTTTGTCCTCGTAATTAAAAATTCTGGTGAAGAGACATTTAATGTTTCACCGTCTGCAATCACCTTCGCACCTTTATTTAACGTATGTAATGATATGAAAGGGTCCCAAATCGCCCATGCATCTACTGATCCTGATTCGAATGCAGGCTGCGCTTCATCTGGTTGTAATTGAATGACATTTACATCTTTTGCATCAATACCTTCTTTATCAAGCGCTCGATATAATAAATTAAAGGCACTACTTCCTTTTGCTACTGCAATTTTTTTACCTTTTAAATCTTTTACACTCGCAATCTTGCTATCTTTTTGAACGAGAATTCCAGTTCCTTTTCTCGCATAACTTGTATTGGCGATTTCGGTAAATCCAATACCTGCTGCTTGCGCTGAAATGACTGGAGAATTCCCTACTTCACCAAAGTCTAACCGGTTTGATGCGATTGCTTCAAAATAAGGAGGTCCACTTTGGAACTCTGTCCATTTCACTTTAACTCCTTCTTTTTTAAACTCCTCTTCAAACCATCCCTTTTTCTTTGCTAGTAATAGCGGGCTTAATCCTTGCTGTATACCAATTTGTATTGTTACATCTTCTTTCTTACTACTTACTGTACTTTTTTCACATCCTAATAAAAATACTGATATAGCTAAAGCAAAAGAAAGAATTTTAAATTTTTTATACATATAAAATCACCCTTTTCCTATATACTTGTTTGAATCAACCCTCCATATTCAAACTGCTGTAATACTTTCGTTCGAAGTTGTTGGAACGATTGAGAAGTTTTATTTCGCGGATAAGGCAAATTATTTTCAATCACTTTATGTATTTTCCCTGGTTTTGCACTCATAATGATGATTCGGTTTGAAAGATATATCGCTTCGTCTATATCATGTGTAACGAATATCATTGTTGTTTTCTTCTGCTCCCAAATATTTAGCAATACTTCTTGTAAATGACTTCGAGTAAAAGCATCCAGCGCTCCAAAAGGTTCATCAAGTAATAATACATTTGGATCTCTTAATAACGCTCTCGCTATCGCAACACGTTGTGACATCCCGCCTGAAATTTCTTTCGGATACGATTTTTCAAAGCCATCTAACCGAACGATTTCAACCCATTCTCTCACCTTATCTTTCACATACTTATCTTTTAACGACAAATCTGCCGCTATATTTTCTTCAACTGTTAACCATGGAAAAAGCCTATGTTCTTGAAAAATAAAACCTTGTTTCTTGCTCGTTTTTAAGATAGGCTCCCCGTCAATAACAACTTCACCTTCAAAATCATTATCTAGACCTGCAACAATTTTTAGTAATGTACTTTTTCCGCACCCACTCGGACCAATTACTGTAACAAAATCCCCTTTCTCTAATTGAAAATTAATATTCTCTAGCACTTGAACCGTACCAGTTTGTTTCAAAAAATATTTTGATACCCCATCAATTGAAACAGTCATTTCTTCCCCTCCTTAAAATGATTCATATAAATGAACAGATTCAGTATTTGTGCAATAAAAAAACCAAAGGCATTTTATCTGTTGATAAAATGCCTTTGGTTTCTCCAATCAGCAATACGTTATGGAATTAAGTACATATTATACAAATATTTCCGATAAGTCAACTAGGTTTTATTAAAACATACATATGATTTGTTTGAACATTTTACTTTTGTTTATTTAAACGATATCGTTTACTTACTATTTTTTCTGATCTTTAATCCACTGTAACCAATAAGAAAACTCACACGCTAAATGCATTTGATGGGATTTAATTAGACTATTAGGACAAAGGGCTGGGAACTCAACAACTAGACTTACTTCTATCCCTGTATCAGTATCTTTAAATTGATGTCGAACTCCACCAATAGTAGTACCATCTTTCATACGTGCAACACCTGTTGATTGGTATTGATAAGATTTATCTCTTGGTGTTTTCAATCCAGTTTCGTCACCAAAAACAATGAAAAATTGAACTGGAAACGGAGAATTACCAGTAGTTTCGATAACCTCTAATTCATTTTCCCCAAAGGGTCTTAGTACATAGTGATCAGGACAAGCAGATAAATTCACTTTGTTATTTTCACGTGATTGTTCAAGCATCAAACTATCAATTCCATGTATAGCTACTTCTGCTGTAATCCCGTCTAAATAAATACTAGTTTTCGAAATTTTTCGTCTATCACCAGATAAAAGAGTACAGATACGCATACCTATTGCACTTAATCTAAGTTTTGATTTCAACTTTTCGTACATTTCATTGTATGTATATCGCAACTTTATTTCCGTTAGCTGTTTTATCATGACGTCTGTATCATTTATTTCAAGCTCTTTATGTCCTAATGTATATAATACTTTTTTTATCCGTTCTCTTTTCCATTTTATAAGTTGCTCTTGTGAGATATTATTTCCATTGATAATAATTTTCATAAACTTTCTCCTTCCTTTTGATTGTATCGTAGTGTAGTTAATACTAAATTAACCATTTCATGTTTTGTATCTAGATTCAATTTTACTTCTGAATGAGCAATACTGCTAAGACCGTATAGAATAAACCCAGAAGCTAATAATGAGTTATCAGTATAAAAAACCCCTATGTTTACTCCCTCTTCAATTACTTGTCTAATTAACGGTTGCATACGTGTGAATAATTTCTGTTCCAGTTGAAAATGTTGTTCCGTCTGAAACGAGCTCACATTTTTATAGGGTGCTAACTTTTCAATAAATGTCCAAAATATATCTAGTGAATCTTTCATCTTTTGCATGACAGACCGTTCATTTGAAACAAGTATTTCTTCAATTAACTCCATATTTTTCACAATACAGTCATTTAAAACTTCATCAACAAAATTCTCTTTAGACTTGAAGTAATAATAAAATAAGCCCGTTGCTACACCTGCATGATTCACAACATCTTTTATGCCAAATCCTTTCATACCATTTTTCATATATAGTTCAAAACCAATATCCATTAACTCTTGGCGTCTTACATCTGGTTCTTTTGATATTCTTTTCATACGTCATCTCCTACAATGTTTTCACCACGACTGAATCTGATTCAATCATAAATGACTGAACTTGATTCAGTCAATATTATTTCATAAATTTTAAATCCATTTAATAACTAAGCAACAAAATTTCTACCAAAAAAAGTAATCTCAAGAAATATGCTACTAACCTTAGATTTATCAAAAAAGTTAGACCATATAACTTGAGACTACTCATTTCCATTCAAAATATTTATGTAATTAAATTTTAGTTCTTCTGCACCCTGGCTGTCTCCAAAACTATTTGTGGAAGCTCTTTTTGAATGATTTCTTTCAGTCCATAAAGAGCTTTCTTCACATAACCACCTTCGAAATTCCCTAATGATTCTGGTAATTCATCCTCATCTAATATGAAGTATTCTCCATTAGGAAGTACCATAATATCGATGATTAAATCTTCGAAGGAAACCACTTCGTCTTTTATTTGTGTATTTTTTACGATATTAAAATAGGAACCTAAATACTTCCCTTTTATATCTCTCCATACGTATAAATTGTACGGACGATCTTTCCAATAATATGCGATTGTATAACTTCCTTTTGGGATTGTTAACTTAGTATCTTTTGCAGTCATTGTAAATGAATACTGCACCTCGTGAAATAAAACGATACTTTGTGATTGCTTTTCAAGTAATAAACAATTGTGATCTACTATTGTTGAGTTATACCGGATTTTTCTTTCTATAATTTCACTTTTCGATGTAAGTAACTTATTCATTATTTTGTTTCCCCTTATACTAGTTCTATCCTCAATTATATCCACTTATCTAACGATAAAGAAGTATATAGTTTTTTATATAATGATTTATACAAGTACACAAGAAAAACTCCTTCTTATTTAGAAAGAGTTTTTCACTATCCATGTTTCATATTTTTTCACTTCTAACGGAAGCTTATTTGTTTTTATGTAACTAACAGCACTATTACTCATGTTTTAACTTTTCCTTAACCGCATCATAAAATTTTCGTTCTTCATCAACATTTAAGTGCACACGACTTACTGTTTTAGAAAATCCATATAACAACTGTGCTTTCACTGGCTCTTTTAATGTTATTTCAAAAGTAGCAGGTTCTTTTATGAACTCCATAACAGTTGCATCCAATACCTGTTTCCCTTCTTTTGCTGTTAGCAATTCATCACCCTTGTAGAACGCAATATTATCAATTTGTGTAAATGGTATAACAATTTTCTTTCCTAATCCAATTTGAATGATTACTTGTTCTTCTGTTACGTTAAGTGGATTTTTACGCATCGCTTGTATTTCAGCTATAAAATAAATCATCGCGTATACATTTAAAATAAGTAAAATCCATGCTATTACTGGATTCCACTGGTGTAGCAAATAATGAAAACCAATACTTTCTATTAAGGTCGCATGGATGATCATGATATATACACCTATTGCACCAGTCTTTTTGTGATATGAGTATACGTATTCACCTTCTGGTACTTTTTCACGCCACGATAAAAATGCATAATAGATTAACTTACACTCCGTTACAATGATATCTATTAATTTATTTCTTTTCATAGTAGCGTCAAACGCAGCATCAATTGCATAAGAAAATGAAGAGTACTCACTTTTATATTCTTTATATTTTTTTATTATGGTAGGAAGCTTTCTAACAATTTTATATAGAAGGAATAACTCTAAACATACAAAAGCAATTTCTCCTGCAACTATAATATAAGAAACGTATGAAAAATCTTGTAAATAGTCACTTGGAATAATAAATCTTGCAAAAATATAACCAGCTATTACAACAGGAACTATATACGTTAACGAGTACCTTTTTCGAATAATGAAGAAATACGTGATGATTGGAATGACAAACATGCAATCTAATAATGACCCAAGTACAACTTCTTTCGGCGCAGCTGGTACTATTGGAAGAGTATACAATAAATAGTTTGATAGCATAATTAAAGAGACGAGTCCAATCCAAATACCTTTTCGCCTTCGCGATAGTGTAACATTCATACGTTCACTCCTTTATTTAAAAACCTCATTTAAGTGGTCTTTATAAAATGAAATGGCACGTTCAAATTCTTTTACTTCCTCTACTTTCACGACAGTTTCAAGTAATAATTTCATCGCTGACTCGTGATCGTTTACGTTATATTTTGCTAATGATAAAAATACTTTCATCGGATCGTTCTCTGGGAATTTTTTCACCCCAGCTTCTAATACTGTAATTGCCTTTTCATATTCCCCTATACAACGATATGTACTTCCTAGACCAATATAAGCACCGCAAAGGGATTCGCCATCAAGTCCATTTGCGATTGCCTGCTCATAATACGGAACTGCTTCTGTTTCTAGCCCCATTACATCATGTATCCACGCACACTGATACAGTACTTCTGCATCCTTTGTAAAGTTTGTTAATCCTATAAGCATCTCTTTAGACTGCGCATATTTCTTTTCGTTTCTAAGTTTAATAGCTTGCTTTAATAAATGTTCCATAGAATCCACTCCTCACCAATTATTCTGTGTATAGCTCTTGATTGATATACGCTTCACATTCGTGTAAAAGTAAAATTCCCACCAATTAAAGTTTCGCTTACTTATTACTATGCGGATTCATTCTTATCTAAAAACTTAATTTTAAAAAGCAGTGACACGATTACATAATACTTCTAAGCTTTTGACAATTTCTTTCGCCGTTTCATCTTTTCCATTACACAACTTCCCTTTACCATCCTGTCCAATTACATAATGTACAGCTCCACGCGAATATAAAGAATGTGGTGAATTTGCAATCATTACATTCGCCCTTGCTTCTTTCATTCTATTTTTCGCTCTTGCAAACAGTTCTTCTTCATTTAAATCACTTTCAAGTTTAAAACCAACAAGTACTGTTTCTGGGTCCCATTCTTTTATTTGTTTTAATACTTTTGGAGCCTTTTGAAAGTGAATAATCGGTGCTATATCACTTGAAATTTTTCCGTCCATATTAAGAACATTACCATCTTGATCACAAATTTTCTCCACAATCCAATCTGATCCAGCCGCTGCCATAATAACCGCATCAACCTTTTCATGTGTGACGATACTTTTCATTTTATCTTGTAAATCAACAATTCCTTCAAATGGATGTAATTCTAACCCTCTATGTACATCGCTCGGTTTCTCCGCAAAATAACCGTGCAAATATATAACATGTGCCCCTTTAGCTATAAGTTCTTCTGCGATTATCCTTCCGATTGTACCTTTAGCCATATTCGTATGCCCGCGTACTTGATCCCATTTTTCTAGACAACCACCGCTCGTAATTAATACCTTTTTCCCCTTCATTGTAACCATCCCTTACTAATTTTTCTTACGAAACCATTCTGTTCCAAAGTCAACTATATCACGCTGTTTCATTAGACGGCACGTTGCATTCCCTATCTTCCCGTTTTTTACAGTTCCTTTTCGCTCAAACTCCACACCAATTTCTACAAACTTCTCAGATTCGTAATCCATTTCAACAAACTCTTTCCACACTCTTTCACCGTTTTCTATAATAGGTGCTCCTACTTGTATTAACTCACATGCACCAGTACGCACCTCGGATAAATGAACAGACGTATTTGAATCATATCCAACACCAATTAATAATACGTACCCGTCTAAATCGTATATTTTTCTTAATGGAGATTCTTCTCCAAAGCTCATTGATAATGAATGGTTCATTGTTATTTCTACTGCATGTTTTCCCCATGCAGCAAAACTTCCTAACGGATGATTACTACGTACTACATTCGGATATGTACGAAAACATTCAACTATTTCACCCATTCCCCTTGTTGGGGTTATACGTGAATCAAATGCAGGGACGTTATCTCGGATAATTTGCCACCAGTCTTCCGGTACAGGTGGTCTTGACCAATGTTTCGGATCAGACAAATCCGAAGATTGCGTTGGCATTATTATCGTTCCTTCTTCCGTAACAACTTTCATTAATGCTTCTACTACAGCAACCGCACCACCAGATATCCATCCGATAGAACTTAGTGATGAATGAACGATAATTGTCATTCCTTTTTCGATTCCTAATGCTTTTAAATCTTTTGTTATTGTTTCGATTGTATTTGGAAATTGTGTGCTTGCTACTATTTCATTCATTTTCATATTGGTTCCCTCACTAGCCACGTAAATTTAAACTTTTATATAAATATATTATCATATTTTTCTTAATTTTTAACTTAATCATATTCATTACTACAAAAATATGTATATGGGTGTACTGAAGCCTCAAAACTCTATTAAAATCGTAGATAATGATGAGCGAGAGTTTTTTCAAATGAAGAAAAATGTAAATCTTATTTTTTCAAGCTATACTCCATATGCATATTTTTATACTATTTTTCCAAATAACAATGAAATCTTTCGATTCCCGTATATTTTTCTCCTAAACTTTTAACTTGAAAACCAATTCTTTTATAAAATTCTACCGCCCCATCATCTGTCTCTGCTTCTATATAAGTCAATTGATATATCCTTACCACTTCTTTAATCATTTGCAGTGCAATTCCTTTTTGACGATAATCTGAATCCACTGCTATATGGCATACTCGTGCTTTAGTTGCTCCGATTACTTCAATACCTATACAAGCTTTTTCTTCATATTTGTACAAAGTCCCTTTATTCATTTGGTAAAATAATACTGCCTTCTTTAAGCTTATTTCATTTGGACCGACGGCATATTGTAGCACATTTAATATTGAATCTTTTTCAATTTGTTCAACACGCTGTAAATTCATATTTTCATCCCTTTCTATGAAAAAAGACTAGCTCTTAATAAAAAGAGCTAATCTCATTACGCCGTTATTTTTTCTTCTTTTTTTACAACGACAGCCACATAACTATGAAGTACCATTCCAATAATAACGAGACTCATACCAATCCAAGATAATGATGACGGAATTGGTGCAGATAACCAGATCAGCTCTCCTACTAGCGCAAATAAAACTTCACCAGACTGCGTCGCTTCCACTGTTGCTAGTTTTTGTGGATCATCTTTCACAAGATCTGTTGCAAAGAAAAATAATATTGTCGCGATTAACCCAGAACTAACTGCTACAATAAAACATTGAAAAACTTGGTTACTTGACGGTAATCCGCCAGTTGATACTTCGTAACCAGATAATAAAAACCAAAATGGTAAACTTGCTAATGTCATACCGAGTACTCGCTGAAATACATCTAATTCCCCTTTACAAACTTGCATCATTTTTCGATTTCCAAGAGGATACGCAAATGCTGCAATAAGTACAGGAACTACACATAAAACGGTTTCACGAATACCTAATGAAGAAGCATGTTCTACTTGCATGAGAACAACACCGAATAAAATAATGCCCGACATAACTAATTCCTTCATCGGAAGTTTTTTATGTAGTGGATCCACCGCAAAAAATGGTGTTAACAAAATCCCTGCAACGATTGTAATTTGCCATGTTGATGCAACGAGCCAACCTGGTCCGAACGCTCCAGCAAAACTAAGCGGTGCATAAAAGAGACCAAATCCAACGATACTCCATACTAACCATTCTTTCGGATTGTTTTTCATATATTGAAAGAGTTGCTTTAAGTTCCCTCTATACATAACAATAAGTAATAGCATTGGAACCATAAAATAATACCGTAATGATGCACTCCAAATCCAGCTTCCACCTTCTAAGTCCATTGCCCGGTTTAAAACAAAAGTAAAGGCAAAGAAAAATGATGCCAGTATCCCTATAACAATTGCTTTCATTGTAAAACCCCTTGTATTTAATTTTTAATCTCTACAACATATATTTTAGTATACGCGATGAAAAATCTACATACAAACTTACATTTCACTTTCCATTCACTTGCAATGAAAAAGATAATAATACATTCATTCATTTATTATACTTAATATAAAAACATTAAACAGAAATAATTTTAAAAATAAGTTACTTCTATGAATGTGATAACACTGAAAATATACAGAGCCTCTATACAATCTATTTTATTTGTACTTTCTTTCGGAGTTGTTTTCCTTCTAATAAGTGTTTTATCTTTAATGGAAGAATTTGATTTACTAGGAATTATTTCAATATTTTTCTCCTTATGGCTACTAAAGTATGCCCTAACCTTATGGAAAACACGTGCAAACGATATAGGTTCCTATTGGGATGATGAAGGAATTGTAGTAGATTTGCATGGGAATAAAGTGTATTGGTATGAAATCAAGGATATTACATACCAAAATTTTCAAGGGTCAAAATCTACCTTAATCTCGACCCATTATACTCACCATGAAAATATACGAATCCGCCATAAAAGATGGCTACCAACTATTGCACATTCAATTTACTGGTTTTCTATTGAAAAACCAAAAGATTATCATAAAAATTTAATGATAGCTTGGGAAGAAAAGCAAACAAATAAAAATAAACGCCTCCTTTAATTATTATTTAGGGGCGTTTGTTCATTCAAAAATTAAAGAATATGTAGTTTATATTCTCTATATAATTTCCTCAATCGACTTATATGTGCTTGATGATACCGATTATGATCTGCTATATGCCAAATTCCCCATCTTATAGTCGTATTTTCCCCTTTTTCATACAAAACTTCCCGCGTTAAATCAGTTTCTGTTAGTTTCATACATTCTTCATAAAACAATTTTTGCACTGCTTCATAATCTTGCATTAACTCTTGCAACGTGTATTTTCTTAAACTCGGTATTTCTCCTACTTCATTCAACATAGGACCATATTTATTTTCAAATGCTGTTGGAACATCTTCTCCCTTGAAACGATACACCCAATGTAAATCGACAACTGCTAAATGCTGAAGTAACTGCCCAATACTATTTTCATTATTTTCAGACCCTTTATAGGATAGTTCGTTCTCTTCAGTACCTTCTACTAACCTTTGCAATCTATTAAACGTATCAGCAACCGTCGCATACAAAATCGCTACTTGAGGGTCCAGATTTCTTTCTAAATGGAGATCTTTCATACAAAACTTCCTCTCTTAAAAGAACAACACCATATGTTCATCATCACTATACACACCATTCATTTTTATAGCCCTTTTTTCAATTCCGTACGTTTTAAATCCCATTGATTCATATAATCGTTTGGCTGGTTCGTTCGTTGACACAACCCCTAAATTCAATTGCTCTAGCTTCATCTCTTTTGCCCTTTCAATTGCTTTACGTATTAAATCACGTGCAAGACCACTTCTTCGATTTTCAGTATCTACATACATTGCAACGATATGCCCTTTATGCTTATATGCGTCCTTTTCTTCTGTTAATAAAGTAACAACCCCAACTAAACGATTTTCATTATTAAAAGCACCAAATGTAAAACTACTGTTGGATGAAAGATTACTAGCAACGCGTTCAAGAGGGTTTTCTTGACGTACTGCTTCTTCATAAGTCGTTACAAATGCTTCTGGATTTACTTGTAGTGCTTGTAAACGTAACTCCCAATATTGTTTTGCATCCGCTTTTGTAAGTAATCGAATCATTTTATCTTCCCCTTTTTAATTGACATAATATTTTTATAGGTTATTATTTTTTGATTCATACTCTTCTTTTAATATACTGTAACGATAGCGATGAATGAACTTTCCCTGTCTCAATCGATCATTTCTCATTAACCCTTCGCATACAAATCCGGCATTTTCATAACTCTTTTTAGCTTGTGTATTATCTTCATCTACACGTAACCAAATTTTCTCCAATTCAAACTGGGAAAAACCTATTTGTAACATGCTCTTTAGAGCTGCCATTCCAAATCCTTTACCCCAATAGTCTTTATTTCCAATCGCAATTCCTAGTTCTGCATTTTTATTTGTTTTATCAAAATTTTTAAGGTCTACCCATCCAATATGTATACCTTTCTCAGTAACGATCGCCCTTTGTTCATAACCATTTTTTCGGCTTATACAAGCTTCAATCCAGATTCTCGTATCTCCACGAGTGAACGGAGGATATTGGTCTGGTACGACTAAATGCTTTGTTACATCTCTATCTAACGACCATTGATAGCGATCTTCTACATGATCTAATGTCAATTCTCTTAATTGAACATATGGTACATTCATTTTTCTCTCCCCTTTTTATTTACCAATAGAAAATCCTTCGAACACTCTTCCACCATACTGTTCTAACGTCATTTCTATAAAATGAATTAATTCATTTTTCTCTCCCGTTTTATAAAAATGATCAAAAGCCGCTACAAATTTGTTTGCATATTGCTCATCATATCTTCTTAGCACTCTAATAAACCATTTTGAACTCCCAAGCCACCTACCATTTACTCTTAATACATATTCATGTACTAAATCCGCTAATAAATTAGCGATAAACAATTCTTCTTCTCTTTTTGTTGCACCAATAAAGTCATCTAAAGTATCCGTAATAAAATATCGCTTCTGCTTAATCGTTTCTTCGGTCCATTTAGCTGGTCCTTTATGTAGTAAATCATTCGCTTCTTTTTTTAATTTCTCAACAATTTCCTTTTCCCCTTTTAATGCAACCCCTTCTGAAACTAATTGTGGTAACGACGGTCTCCCTCGATCACAATCCATTTTGAAAAAGGTTTTATATGTTGTAAAATTATGAACAAACACCTCAACAGGCCATCCATTACTATAGAAAGATTCTCTATAACAAGAAGTTAAACTTTGATCAACTATTACAATATCAAGGTCAGATGTTTTCGTCGCTTCTCCTCGTGCAACGCTTCCACCGAGTAAAGCTACATCACAATTCGGAAATTGTGATGTAATTATGCTTTGTGCTGCTTCAATTGGTTTCATAGCCGTTCCTCTTTTCTTATTTCACTTTCTTTTTTTGAGCTCTTTCTCTCGCTTTTTTTATATAGCTTTCTGCATCTGGTGTTTTACATGATGTTGCACCGTGATCAACCTCTACTTTTCCAATTTCACGTGCAATTTCAATCGCTTGTCGCTCTAAGTCTTCATTACGAATTCCTATTGCGATTAAAGCACTATTCATCGCTTCTTTTTTTCTATTTTTTTCATTATGTATATTTTCTTTAATCTCTTCTAAGTATGGAGAGAAGAAATCATCATGTAACGCTTTATTTTTAATCGATATATTTGCTAATAAAGACCAGCCAGCTCTTCCAATCCATTCATCATTAGACTTTGTCCACTCTTCCATTCTTTCTTTTGCAATTGGCGAAGTACATATAGATGTCATAAAAACATCCATTAAACAGTAATAATCAACATCCTGAACCCAACTATTAAGTTGTTCTGCTGTTATATTCTTTGGGTCTAAAATATAAGTTGCTAATATCATTGCGTCCATATTTTTCGTTTCCCACAATTCAACTGCTAAATCGTGATCTTTTTTTATTTTCTTTTTTAACAATTTTAAATTTGCAAAACTAACTCCGAATAGTGGCTCTTTCGCTCCGTGGTTTTTATACGTTTTACGATTTTGTTCTGTTCCATATTCCTCTAGTTGCTGCATTACTTCCTCAAGTAACATATACCCACCTCTTTACCTTTTATGTTGACTGTATATATGTATGTACGATATATTCTACATTACTTTTCGGTTTTCCTATATTTATTTTTAAAATACGGTATGTGAAATTTCTAAACATTGCACAGCTACACCATTAAAAAACTGTACATGTTAAACATACAGTTTTTTAATGGTATCAATTTTGCGTAGAATAAGATATAAACTACAATAGAACTTTTAATGGTCCTCTCTATCATTTGGTCTATTCCCTATTTTCAACTAAATTTTTTACATCTGACCACTCTTCTATTGATCCTGCGTCCGGAAAAACTGTAACTACATTAAAATTCGCACCTTTTTCTTTCCCAATTTGTTTAGCTGCTAATAAATTCGCTGCCGCAGAAGTTCCTATTTTTATACCAGTATCTTTGTAAAAACGTGCCATTTCATACAGGGTATCTTCATATGAATAAGTCCATTGTTTTTCTATCAAATTTTCTTCCTGTTCTATGAAATGTTGTTTCCTTCCTAAGCCGAACCCACCTGATCCAGCATATTTCTTTAAATCATTTGGTGGTTGTTCCGAACCATAAGGCAATTCAGCAGGCATTACTAAATGTAGTTCAACATTTTTTGTATAATTCTTTATTGCTGTATAGACTCCCATTAGAGTTCCACCAGTACCAGCAGATGCTACCCATGCATGTATTGGTTTTCCAATCATTTGTGCAATAATTTCTCGCCCTGTACCTTCTATATGACTTACTAGATTTGCATTATTATAATGTTGGAATAAAAAGTATAATTCTGGATTTTGTTTACTAATCTCTACTGTTTTCTCAATTACTGCGTAGAACCCTTTACATTTATCAACTAAGATTACGTTAGCACCATAACGATCAAGTTCATTTAATAGAGATTTACCGGTTCCAGAACTTAAAACTAACGTGCATTGAATCCCTAAATAATTACAAATACACCCAATTGACCTCGCTAAGCTTCCACCACTATACTCTAAAATATTTTGTTTTTTGTCCGCTTCTTGTAAATATTTATTAATCATTCCAAGTGCTGCCCTATCCTTAATCGATCCTGTAGGATTGTGCCATTCACATTTAGCATAGATAGAAAGGTCCTTCGTTTCTTCGCATTTTAATTTCATGAGAGGTGTATTTCCAACATGTTTAGAAAACTCTTCAAAATGGTTTACTATCATACTTTTATACCTCCTTCATAAATTATATTTATTACATTTGTTCTCAGCCAAAATACTTTCTACATTTTAATAACTCTCTCAATAAGATCTTCTTATATAAAAATCCCTACAAACACTGTAGGGATTTATGTCTAAATCATTTTGTTACACTCTATTTCATATGAAAATAGTTTCTTTATTCAGATGCATTCATAAGCACAATTCTCCAACCATCTGGATCCTCTATTGTGGTTCCTTTCTCTATCCAATACGGGTTTTCTGGTTCCACCTCATGATAGCCCATATTACTTAATCGATTCACTATCTTTTCAATTTCATCTTTATTAGGCATATAAAAAACTAATAAATTATCTTTTGTCGGTGCCGGACATGGACTTCCATTAACATGTGTAGTAAACTCCAAATGATACTCTTCATCTGGTAAGCCAAACATAACCCCATCATATCCTTCATGATTGTGAAATTCCCCTATACGTTTTAAACCTAATCCTGTTTCATAAAAATTTATCACTTCTTCAAATTTATCTGTTGGTCTTGCAATTCTAAATTGAACCCAATTCTTCATGCAAATCTCCTCCTTTTCATTTTCCAAAGCTTTATAGTAATTAGTATAGGTTACATATATTCCCTTTAACATCCCTCATTAGTGTGAACTTCCTAAGTTGAAAGACCTATTAGTTAATAAACAATAGGACTTTAGTATAAAATTCATATAAAATTAGTTATATAAATGTAGAGATGAATTACAAGCTATTACGTATGAAATAGTTCTCCTTGCAGGGCCTTTATATACCGATCAGCAGATCTTTGTACAGCTTTATTCGCATCTTCCACCACACCATGAAATGCATTATATAGTCGACAAAATTGGATATCTTTTACCTTCTCTGCCATATCTCTAACTTTATTCGCTGGTAATGGAATGAGATTGGGATAACTATACATAAAACTTACCCATTTTCGATCCGAAACTACTTGTATAATATCACCTGATAACAAAATGCCTTTCCCTTCATTACCGTCTTTCCAATGTATAACAGTTCCGCCCTTAAAATGGCCTCCTAAGCGATGCAATGTAAGTTCTTCCGATAATATCAGATGCTCCCCAGACCAAAATTTAATTTGCTTACTCGGACGAACCACCCACTCTTTATCATCTTCATGAATATAAATAGGTACATTGAATGTTTCCGCCCATTTAACTTGTGTAGAGTAATAATGTGGATGAGAAAGTGCTATTGCTTGAATACCACCTAAATCATATATACGTTGTATCGTTTTATCATCTAAATAACTAATGCAATCCCACATAACATTTAGAGTTTTACTTTGTATTAAAAATGCTGTTTGTCCAATCGCAAATTTAGGTTTAGTAGTAATGCTATACAAACCGCTTTCTTCTTTTATTATTTCGTTTTTGTATAAATTGCTATTTTGCATCGTTTCTAATGTTGTCCATGACTGCCCAATTGGATTAACATATTGTCTTTCCTCATTACAAATTTTACAGCGAGAAGGTGCTTCTTCATTTTCGGGATACTGTACTCCACATGTAGTGCAAATATAATTATCCATATTCCCACTCCTTTTTTCATGTAATTGTTTCTTTACCAATATTTTAATAAAAAGCAAAAATATTCGAATCAATAATTGGAATGAAAATGAAATGATACGAAAGTATGATTAGTCTCCTTTCGTTTTAAGACTTTAGCCTAAGTACTATATTTTTCATTTCTTCTTTCTGTGAAAGTTGCATATCGTTTTTAATAGAAATTCCAAGTAAATTAAACTTTTACCCATTAAATAAGTGAATACATCTTTTCAAAATAAATGAACCTATTCATAGATTTCGTCACACCTTTGACATAGTTGCACTAAGCGATACACATTAGAGGTATAGTATATTTAAAGTAACGATAAAAGAATATTCAATAATTTTATCTTCCTTATCGTTACTAGATTCAATTCGTAACAAATAAAGGAGAGGTTTTAATGGAAATCGTTATTATGCTCTATGATGGAATTACTGCATTAGATGCTATTGGTCCATACGAAGTATTTGCTGCAGAAAGCAACAACAACATAAAATTTGTTGCTAAAACGAAGGGATTAATAAAATTAGATTCGAAAATGGGCTATTTACATGCTGATTACAATTTTAATGAAATTACTTCAGCAGATATTCTTATTATTCCCGGATGTCGTCCACCAAACTTTACACAACTTATGAAGGATGAAGAAACTCTTAATTGGATTCTCCAAATACATAAAACGACAAAGTGGACTACAACTGTATGTACGGGCTCCTTAATCTTAGGTGCTACTGGTCTACTAAATGGTGTTAATGCTACTAGTCATTGGAGCTGTTTTAACTTACTTCGTTCTCTCGGAGCTATTCCAACTGAAGAGAGATTCGTGCGCCATGAAAAAATTATAACAGCTGCTGGTGTATCTGCAGGTATTGATATGGCCCTTCAGTTAATAGCTTGGGAATTTGGAGATGAAAAAAGCAAAGCAGTTCAACTCATGTTAGAATACGACCCTCAGCCTCCCTTTGATACAGGTTCTCCTAAAAAAGCGCATGCATCCTTATTAGAAGATTTAAATTTGATGATTGAAAGTTTAAATAATAAAGTTTAAATTCATCCTATTTTTCAAAACTGCAATTGATATAAAATCTTGCATACTTTTGAGTAAACTTTTTTACACTTGTAAAAAAGTTTTTTTGCATTTCCCTACCTATAATTGCTAATATAGTAGAGTAGAACTTTTATAGAGAGAAGGAAAATTATGCACAATGGAATTCGAATGACAACTTTAGTAAAAAGGGCTATGTTAGTTTGTGCGGGGGTATTATTCACATACGAAGCGGCTTTGGGATCAGTACATACTGCTCTAGCTAGTACAGAGGATGAAGCAAAATCTGTTCAACTTGTAAGTGAGATTCAAACATCTCTTGCTCCGAAAGAAGCTCCTAAACATTATAACGGACAAGTTAGAAAAGTCGCTTATTTAACATTTGATGATGGTCCTGGAAAATACACAGCTGAGCTTTTAGATATGTTAAAGAAAGAAAATGCAAAAGCAACATTCTTCCTAATTGGTTCAAACGTAAAAGCTTTCCCTGATCTTGTAAAACGCGAAGATGCTGAAGGCCACTACGTTGGGATGCACAGTATGACTCATAACTACAAGAAACTTTACACAGAAGGTCATTACGTAGATGAAATGAAGGAAGACCAAGGCTTAATCGCTGGTGTTTTAGGTAAATCACCAGTATTAACTCGTCCATCTTACGGCTCTATGCCAGGATTAAACGAAGCTCTTCGCAACAAAGTTGTAGAAAATGGCTTAAAAGTTTGGGATTGGACAATTGATTCTTTAGACTGGAAATACAACAAAATGCAAGTTGATGCTGCATCTGCTAAAATTGTAGAGAACGTGTTACATGGTGCTACAAATCCAACAGAAGTTATCCTTATGCATGATATTCATCCACAATCAGTAAAAGCAGTACCTGGAATTATTAAAGGACTGAAAGAAAAAGGATATGAATTAGAAGCATATAATGAGAACGAACATTTCCCATTAAACTTCTGGCATGATAATCGTATGTAATGAAAAGACTTGATTCCCTTTAGCTGGGAATCAAGTCTTTTTGTCGTTTTGGGAATTACTCTTCGTATATTCGACTCAAATTCCCCCTTCTCTAATATCAATAAAAATTCAAAATCACATGTTATACTAAAATTTAGTTTAAATAAGTAGGTGCCATATGATCGTATATACAGTACAAACTGAAGAAGCTTGGAAACAATTTAAGAAACTTGGTTATTTAGAAGGTAATAAAGAATTCATCGATCCAGACGATTTATATTCATATGACTGGATGGTGCGCGTTGCTAAAACAAGATTGCCTCATTACGAAGGTAACTATCCTATTTGGGTCTGGGAAGCAAATAATTACCCAAATCGAAATCATAAAGCTTGGGGTAGAACAAATTCAAAAATGGTAATTTTAACACTAGATGTACCGAAAGAATGGGTACTATGGAGCTATTTTGACTATTGGTGCTGTGCTATGACTGATGGATCAATATATTTACATACAAAAAATAAGTGTACTTTAGATGAATGGTATACATATATGGATAAAAAATACGAGATAATATTTGATTTCGATTATTTATTATCTCATCCTGATTGGTGTCTAGATAAAGAGGATTCGTTAGAAAAACAAGGTGTTATCGGCAACATTCCCCTTTCCTTCGTAAAAAAAGTAAGGCGTTTTCGCGCTAAGGAAGATACATCTATTAATGAAATCAGAAGTGATAACTGGAATAGTAGAAAAGAAAACCGTATTAAAAAGATGAATCGAAAATTAAGAAAAAGAATCGAAAAACAAAAAAGATTGCAAAAGCGACTTATACGAAATTAAAACAGATTTATCAAAATATAGTAAGAAATTATGGATTGAATATAAAATTTCAACCCTTTTTATATTATCAACACTTTAGCACATATTAACCATAAGGAGTGATATGTATATGGAGTTTCTCTCATCTGAATATTTGTCTGCCTTGCTTGCCATCATTGTAATCGATTTAGTGTTAGCCGGAGATAATGCCATCGTAATTGGATTAGCAGCAAGAAGATTACCGAAAGACCAACAAAAAAAAGTTATTATATGGGGTACTGTCGGGGCAATCGCTATTAGAGCCCTCGCTACCTTAGTTGTCGTTTGGTTATTAAAAATACCTGGTTTACTCCTAATTGGCGGTATACTTCTTATATGGATCGCTTACAAGTTGATTGCTGAGGGCAAAAATCATGATATTAAAGCCGAAGAAGGATTTTGGTCTGCTATTAAAACCATTATTATCGCTGATGCGTTAATGGGCATTGATAATGTACTCGCTGTTGCAGGAGCTGCCCATGGTAACTTTTCTTTAGTAATCATTGGTCTATTAGTTTCTATTCCTGTAGTCGTATGGGGCAGTACATTGATTTTAAAATGGGTGGATCGTTTTCCTGTCATCATTACGATTGGAGCAGCGGTTTTAGCTTATACTGCTGCAAAAATGATTGTAGATGAGAAATGGTTTGCTGGATTTTTTGAAAGTAACCCTTTCATTAAATGGACATTTATCATTATTATCATCGTCGGTGTAGTTTTCTTCGGAAAAGCAAAACAAAAAGCAACAGCTAGTTCTGTCTAATAATGATGGTATATTTACAAATAAAAAGCGCTATTCATATGAATAGCGCTTTTTATTATTTAGCTTCCCCTTCCGGAGTCGTTTTTACCTTCGTTTTGTTTTTATCACGATTGTTATAGTTATACTTCGAACGATCTACTGGAGTGAATCCTTCCGGTGTGTAGAATCGTAATAAGTCACCATTTACGACTTGGTCAGAGTATTTTAGTGAGTTTTGAACCATTTGTTCATTTTTCTTTATTTCATCTGTAAATTCTACAGGTTTTCCAGTTGTTGTATCATAGTATTTGCCGTTTAGTGCAGTAACAGTTGGGCTTACGTAGTTACCGTTACGGAACGCAACGACTTGTTTATGCTCTGGTGATAATAAATCTGAACCGAATTGAACATAGTTTTTCGTATCTGTACCTAGTAAGTGTAATAACGTAGGAAGAACGTCAATTTCACCGCCATATTGATGTTGTACGCCACCTTTCACTCCTGGTACACGAACGATTAAAGGTACACGTTGTAACTGTGCATTTTCAAATGAGTTCATTTCTTTACCCATTACTTTTGACATTGCTGCGTTATGATTATCTGAAATACCGTAATGGTCTCCGTACATAACGATAATTGAGTTATCATATAAACCAGATTGTTTCAAGTAATCGATGAAGCCTTTTACAGATTCATCTAAATAGCGTGCTGTTTGGAAGTACGTATCTACTGATGAATCACCTGTTGTTGCTGGTTCAATCGTTGCTTCTGCCTTATCAATTGGATAAGGGAAATGGTTCGATAACGTAATAAACTTCGTATAGAAAGGTTGTTTCAATGTTTGTAATAACGGAATAGATTCATTAAAGAACGGTTTATCTTTTAATCCGTAGTTTACTACGTCTTTTTCATTCATATCGTAGTATGACGCATCAAAGAATTTATTAAAACCAAATGATTTATAAATATCGTCACGGTTCCAGAATGTTTTGTAGTTACCGTGGAATACTGCTGATGTGTATCCTTGTTGTCCTAAAATAGCTGGTGCTGATTGATACGTATTATGAGATTTCGTTGTAAAGACAGAACCTTGCGGTAAACCAAACATTGAATTCTCTAACATAAACTCCGCATCAGATGTTTTCCCTTGTCCTGTCTGATGGAAGAAGTTATCAAAGTATAGTGTATTCGCATCTTTTGTAAATGAGTTTAAGAACGGTGTAACTTCTTGACCATTTAATTTGTAATCAATTAAGAAGTTTTGGAATGACTCTAAATGAATATAAATTACGTTCATTCCCTTTCCTTTACCGAAATACTCAGGATTTGGACTTGCATAAGTTGATGTTAAATAATTTCGTACTTCTGTCATATTATCGCCATCAGCTAATGCTCGTTCTGTCGATGCTTTCGCACTTTGAATTCCATCATAAATTGTGTAGTTGTATGCCCCTAAATATTTCACAATATAATTACGGTCAAACGTTCTTGTTAATAATTCAGGACGGTCAGACTCTGCAAGACCTAAGTTAACACTGAATAATAAAATACCTGCTACAAATACTAGAGATAATTTATGCTTCGCAACACGAATTGGTTTTGGATTTGCAAATTTTGTTGCGACTAACACAATTAATATAATCGTGTCTAAAAAGTATAGTGGATCATAAAGATGTAGCAACGCAAGAATACTACCACCTAAATCTCCAAAGTTATTCGTTTGTGTTAATGTCGGGAACGTAATAAAGTCACTGAAAAAGCGATAGTATACTACGTTTGCGTATAAAAGAATCGACAATAACAAGTTGATAACGATTAACCAAATATAAGATCGTTTCCCTTTTGCAAATAATGCAAGTCCTAAAAATAGAACTGCTGAACTAAGCGGGTTGAAAAACAGCAAGAATTTTTGGATTGTGTTTGAAATTCCTAAATTAAATTCCGTTACATACGCGGCATATGTTTTGAGCCAAAATAAAATAACGGCAAACAGAAAGAATCCAAAATGATTGCTTAACACACTTTTGCTCTTTAATAAGAACTGTTTCATTTCTCCACCTCTTTTAATCATCCAAGGCTTATTTTTTATAAGTCTGTCTCTCTATTCAAATTTTCTTCTTCAAATAGATTATCTTTATTTAACTATATGAAGAATATTAGTAATTATAATTTGAAGCTAGTATTTATTCAACTATTTCTTTTTAAACATTTTGACCTTGGTTTCTATTTAACAAAATAAATTTGTAACATTTCCTGTTTTCTCCCAAGATTCATCCACTAATTATGACATCCCATACTATATACCTTTATAAACTCATTCGCAAACTATTCTATCTCCAATTTTGGTACATATTTCACATGACAAAATAATGTTATTTAATTATATCGCTCATCTTACATTTCCCTACTTCAACTAAATCTTAAATTCATTACATCTCTTCCATACATGAAAAACCCTCATGTTCACTAATGTTATATTTGAATAATTATTCATTTACCCTACCAGTGGTGTTATGTTTTCTCGACAAAAAAACTCGCTCTAAAAAGAGCGAGTTTTTTCATGATATATTATTGACCTTTGTACATTGCATCTACTTGTTTTTGAAGTTCTTCATTTTCTAAGTACTCATCGTAAGTTGCCTCTTTATCGATTACACCGTTTGGTGTTACTTCGATAATGCGGTTTGCAATTGTTTGTACGAACTGATGGTCATGAGATGTGAATAACATTGTACCTTTGAAAGCAATTAAACCGTTGTTTAATGCAGTGATAGACTCAAGGTCTAAGTGGTTCGTTGGATCGTCAAGTGTGATTACGTTCGCACCACTTAACATCATTTTAGATAACATACAACGAACTTTTTCGCCTCCAGATAATACAGAAACGTTCTTCTTAACTTCTTCACCTGAGAATAACATACGGCCTAAGAAACCACGTAAGAAGCTTTCTGACTCATCTTGTGGAGAGAATTGGCGTAACCAATCAACTAAGTTATAGTCACTGTTCTCAAAGTACTTAGAGTTATCTCTTGGGAAGTAAGATTGAGATGTTGTAACACCCCATTTGAATGAACCGCTATCTGGCTCCATTTCACCCATAAGGATTTTAAATAATGTTGTCATCGCGATATCGTTACGACCGATAAATGCAACTTTATCACCTTTATTTAAAGTGAAGTACACATTATCTAACACTTTTTCGCCATCAATTGTTTTAGAAAGGCCTTCAACAGTTAATAAGTCATTTCCTATTTCACGCTCAGGTGTGAAGCCAACGAATGGGTAACGACGTGATGATGGTCTAATATCATCTAATGTAATTTTATCTAATAATTTTTTACGAGAAGTTGCTTGTTTCGCTTTAGATGCGTTTGAGCTAAAGCGTGCAATGAAGTTTTGTAACTCTTTTACTTTCTCTTCTTTTTTCTTATTAGCATCTTGTGTTAATTTTAAAGCTAATTGGCTTGACTCATACCAGAAGTCATAGTTACCAACATAAAGTTGAATTTTACCGAAATCAAGATCAGCCATGTGCGTACATACTTTGTTTAAGAAGTGACGGTCATGGGATACAACGATTACTGTATTTTCAAAGTTCATTAAGAAGTTTTCTAACCATTGAATCGCTTTTAAGTCCAAGTGGTTGGTAGGCTCATCTAGTAATAGAATATCAGGTTTACCGAATAATGCTTGAGCAAGTAATACTTTTACTTTCTCTGCACCAGTCAATTCTGATAATTTTTTGTCATGAAGATCTTCACCAATACCAAGACCTTTTAGAAGGATTGCAGCTTCTGACTCAGCTTCCCAACCGTTAAGCTCAGCGAACTCACCTTCAAGTTCTGCAGCACGCATTCCATCTTCATCACTAAAGTCTTCTTTCATGTAAATAGCATTTTTCTCTTGCATTACTTTGTAAAGTTGCGTGTGACCCATAATTACTGTTTCTAATACTGGGAACTCTTCATATTCGAAGTGGTTCTGTTTTAATACTGCTAGACGCTCACCTGGCGTAATATGTATATCACCTGTTGATGGTTCAATTTCTCCAGATAAAATCTTTAGAAATGTTGATTTACCAGCACCGTTTGCTCCGATTAAACCGTAGCAGTTACCTGGCGTGAATTTTATGTTAACATCTTCAAATAATTTGCGATCCGCGAAACGCAAACTAACGTTACTTACTGTAATCATTTGTGTCCTCCTACTAATACCGCTTATTTCAGCGTTTTCTCACCGATTGTCTTAAAAAATCGCATATTACGACTCAATTATTGTAGACTATAGCTATTATATAGTAGAAGCTGGATGAATAGCAACGGTTGATTACCTTTCTATAATGAAATCGGATAGTTTTTATCCATTCCCCTAGCTATTGTATGTATATCATTGACCTCTTTCTCATATAACCATTCACTTCTCATTCTGTAATACATTGGATTCATTTTTCATTCAAAATTTTATATATAGAAAAACTGTAGAGAAATCATCCCCTACAGTCTTCACTTATTTCGTATTTATTATCTTTTCTTTATAACTCTTCAATTTACTCGTTAACCCCATTAAAGCAGGTAACAATATCGGCATCACGATTAAAGCTAATAGTAATAGTGCAACGCCAACAACTGATGCTACTTGTATAAGTGTTAATACACCTGAAGGGATTAATGCTGCAAATGTCCCTACTAAAATTAGCGCCGCTGATAATACAACTCCTCCTATATGACGAGATGCAGTTATAATTTTCGTTACCGAATCCCCTTCTACCTCGTTATAGCGCATCATTACGAAAATACTATAATCCACTCCTAAAGCGACAATCATAATGAAGCTAAAGAATGGAACATTCCAGCTTAATGACTCTACATGTAATACATGTGCACTAATTTGTTCGCTTATACCAAGCGATGCAAAGTACGCTAATAGTAATGAGCCAATAATAAATATTGTATTTAATAATGAACGTGTAATTACAAGTAATACAATCGCAATTCCAATTAACATAATCGTAGCTGTACGTAAGAAATCTTGCCCCGTTACTTCTTTTAAATCAACGTTTCTAGCTGTTGTTCCGCCAATTGCTGTTTTCGCATCCTTTAATTCCGTTCCCTTTACAGTGCCCTCGATTGTTTTATTGATTTCTTGAATAATCGGCATTGCTTCTTTTGAATACGGATTTACATCTAAAATGATGGTCATTTTAGCAATCTTTCTATCTTGTGACATGTACGTGTTCAATGCTTTTTGGAAATCGTCTCCCTCTAACACTTCTTTTGGAATATAAAACTTCTCAGAGCTTTTCGATTCATTGAGCTCCCCTAAATATTTCTGCGCGTCATGCAGGCCATTGCTTACTTTTCCAAGCCCTTCTGTACTTTTAGATAAACCAGATTGTAATTGCCACATCTTTTCCTGCAGGTCTTTAAGGCCCGTTAAAAGTTGCCCTTGCCCATCGTTTATTTTCGTTAATCCAGATTGTAACTCAGCTGATTTATTCGCAATTTGTTTTGAACCTGCAGAACCTTCATTTAATCCATTTTTAAGATCCGCTGCTCCCTTTTGTAACTTATTAATTCCATTGTTCATTTCTTTTAAGCCGTTATCCACTTTCAGTAACGATTGATTCGCTTCTTTAAATGAACTCATCGCTGCTTTATGCTGCGTTGCTAATTGATTTAATTCTTTTGAAAGTACATTTAATTGTTTTTGAGCTTCTTTAGCAATCCCTATCGTTTGTTGTATGTTTGAATCATTCGCTAGTTCTGGTTTCGTTTGAACGAAATTGGTCATTAACATTTCAATTTGTTCATATCCCTTTTTCGCACCATCAATTGCTTGAGAAATGCTTCCGAAGTACTGATCGTAAGAGCTTAAACCTTTTTCTAACTGTGCATAGCCAGCATGCAGCTGCGACGTTGCATTAGATAGAACATTTATATTTTCGTTTACTGAAGCTAAGCCACTCTCAATTTGCTGTGCCCCTTGTGCACCGTCGTTTATGCCATTTGATAATTGATGTAAAGCTGTTCCTAATGCTGATACCCCGTTTTTCGCCTCGTTCGTTCCATCAATTAATTTTTGAACATTCGCAAGACTATTTGAATCATTACTTCCCATTTTATTTTTCGCATCCGTTAATCCATCATTAATTTCCTTTATGCCACCATCGGCATCTCCTAATCCTGTATTCAATTCTCCCGCTTGCTTATTTAAATATAATTCTTTTATCTTCTCACCAGTTGGACGTGTTGGTGCATATACTTCTGATACACCTTTAACTTTCAAAATTTTATCAGTTAATTCGTCTAAAATTTGTAGAGAAGTTCCTTCATCCAGCTTTTTATCAGATTGAATGACTAATGTACTCGGTGAAGAGAAACCAGGCGGAAAATGATCCTCTATTACGTTAATACCCATCTTTGATTCATACTTATTATCTACTTCAAATAAATCATTGTAATTTAGTGTATTAGAGTATTTTAATATGAAAGGAATCGATATTACAAATACGATGATTAAAGCGACAAATGGCCTTACTACTGAGTTTTTCGCAAAGAATCCCCATAAGCGACTATCCTCATGACCTTTAAATGTTTTAACTGGATAAAACATTCCTTTTCCTAAAAGCACCATGAAAAATGGATTTAAAGTCGTTAATACGAGTAGTAATACTAAAACACCAATTGCTACCGCTGAAGTAGATTGATATAATTTAAAATTCGCTAACGCAAGTGATGCAAAACCAATTAGCACCGCTATACCGCTATATAATACGGTTTTACCTGCCGATTTAAATGTTTCTTTCGTGGCCCAAAATGCATTTTCTTGTTTACTTAATTCTTCTTTAAACCTCGTATATAATAAAATGTTATAATCTGTTCCTACTCCAAAGAGGACGACGACTACGAACACTTGTGTAAAGTTTGAAAATGGGAAATTAAATTGATCTACAAGCTGAGCAATAATCCCCATTGAAACTAAATACGACACACCGACTGTAAGAAGAGAAACAATCGGAACAACTGGTGAACGAAATACGAGGATTAATACTACAAGAATGAAAATGATTGAAATAACTTCTGTCTTTTTCACTCCCTCTTGAGAGGATTTAAGAAAATCACCCGCTATTAAGTCACTTCCTGTTAAATACGTTTTTACTCCTTTCGTTTGCACCTTTTCATGCAGATTATTTGAAACTCTTGATATTTCACCATGTTTTTTATCTATCGATATTTGCGTTAAAATAGTCGTATTATCTTTAGAAACTAATTGTTTCTCCAAGTCTTTATTATCTAAATGCGAAACAACTTCCTTAATTCCTAATTGCTCTTTTTCATTTTGCAGGGCGTTGATCGTTTTTGTTATTTCCTTCTTTTGTTCATCTGTTAAAGCTGCCTTATTGCCACTATTAAAAACGGCTATAATTTCATACTTTTCAACCCCTTCTTTATCCATCTCTTTAATCATCTTGTCAGCAATGCTGCTTTGTTCTGTATTAGGGATTGTAATTTTCCCTTTTTCCTTCACTAATTTATCCATATTAGGCATCGTTACAACCATTGTAATAGTAATAACTATCCATAATAGAAAAGATAAACTTCTCCAACTTTTTAACTTGCTCATTTGAATCATCTCCCATTATAAAATCCACATGTGGAATGAATATTCATTCCTAATCTTTTGGAAACACTTCCCGGAATGAACGTTCATTCCTATCATTCTATTAATTTATTAATTAACTTTATTAAACTAGGTGAATCGGAATGAATATTCATTCCTTTAGTTATAAAGAGTTATCATCTCCTGTTATTCTTTTTCATACCTCTCTCGGAATGAATGTTCATTCCTGTCCTTATAATGCTATAGAATCAAATGATTCTAATAGCATTCCAACAACTTTCTTCCAATTCCTTTACTAATTCATCTGTATATTCTAACTGCCCTGTTTCCATTACTTTAATTAATTTTTCAATTGGTTGATATACAATAATAATTAAAGCAATTGGTGGTAATGGACGAAGCAAACCTTTTTCGATTCCATCTTCAATCAAGTTCATGAAGAAACCCATGAAGTCCTCGAATATTTCATTGCTATGTTCATCTAGAAAATAACTATCACAGTGAGAATTTGTAAAAAGAAAAGCATCTGCATTTTGTCTCGCAAATTCAAATAAACGGTTGTATGTATGGCTAAACTGTTCACGAATATTTGCACCGACCGGGAAATCATTTTTTATTAATTCCGATAGTTGTAAAACACTTTTCGTAAATAAAGAATTAACAAGCGCTTCTTTATTTTCAAAATAACGGTAGATCGTACCTGCGCCTACTTTTGCTTTTTCAGCAATCATCGGAATTGTTGTACCATCATAACCTCGTTCTGCAAAAAGTTGTATTGCAGCATCAAAAATATCCTCTTGTTTGTTTTTAGCCATTTTTCCACCTCAATTTCCAGGAATGAAAATTCATTCCGTTTTTAATTATAAATTACATGAATTAAAAGTCAAGTGCGTGACAAAGTATAACTGTGATTTTTTATCCTCTATTTGTGAATGAAATTATATGAGTGACTTTCTGGATATATTGGCGCAACTTAAAATTATATCAGCGATTCTCATGATATATTGACTTACCGACAAAAATTCACAATATAAGAGGAAGCTATCCCGAAATTTCACTTAGGATAGCCCACCTTCATACATACAAATTAAAAGAAATCATAAATAAATGGCTTACGCACTGGTACTAGATTCTCAATTGACCGTATTGCCTCGTCACTTCCACTAATTAATTCAAGTTCATTTAGTTCTAATGGGCGTTTATAACCAAACATTATTGCCGATAGTGCATTTATATCCAGTTTTATTCCTTTTTCCGTTGTTTCTTCTACAATTGTTATTTCATGATTTGCAAGTCTCACTGTTACGTTATTCCACGGAGCAAATGCGTCTGTAATGTGTAGGATCACTTCTTGCTGTACATTGTTCCAATTCAACTCATATTGTTTTAAGAATTGCTCTACATCTACAATTCTTCCCATAAAATATGGTTTTATTTCTGTCTTCACGCGTGGCTCTTGCAATGAATATAACAACGGTTCGTTTTCACTTACTGTCATTTCAAGTTCTTTAATCATAGAATCATGCTGGCAAATAAAGTTCCACAGACCATTTCGTGCTTCATTATGTAGTGGTACAAATTCTTCTACTGTCATTTTATAGTTTTCTATTTTGTATAACATGTAACCTGCTGCCTTTTTATTTTCATCATAGTAAATCGCTAATGTTAAATCATCATAAACCGCTTGTAACCACCAGTTCTTCTCTCGAACTAGCATACCTGAAAAACGTTCTGCAAATACTTCATAGAGCTTTTCGACCTCTTCTGGATGATTTTCTTTATTAAAACGTTTCACAGTGCCATTTACTTGTTTTTCCATCACTAAATCGCTCTTAGTCATATGACATGTGACTAAATTCGCACAAAGTTCCCAGCCGTATTTACGGTAAAATGAAACCGCAAATGGATGTAACATAGAGACTGTATAGCCATCTTTTTTCATCGTTTGAAGTGAATCTTGAAGTAGCTCTTTTACATACCCACTTCTTCTATACTCAGGATACGTCGCTACCCCTGCAACGCCACCCATTTTAAATTTTTCTTTACCTATGTAAATATGAAACGGAATAAGATGTAGTTTTGCTGCTAAGTCTTCCCCTTCCATAATGCCGTATATTTCATGACTTTCCTTCATCTTTGTAAGTTGCTGCTGTAATCGTTCCTCATCTACTTTATATTGAAAAGCGTATTCTGATAAACGTAATGCTTCTCTGAACTTATCTTCTTTTAATTGTATGACATTCATATAATTCTCCTCCATTCCCTGTTTGAATTGTATCACAATTCTTTCTATTATAGTTCGGTAAGTGAAATTAGAAAGACGTTTTAACAAAAAAAGCAGATACATCACGTATCTGCTTTCCATCCTTATTATTTAGCTAACTTTTGAAGTTCATCAAAGAATGTAGGATATGATACACCTACTGCTTCTGCATCTTCAATAATTGTTTTTCCTTCTGCCAGACAGCCAGCAATCGCAAGCATCATTCCGATGCGATGATCACCATAACTATTTACTGTATTGCCTTTTAGAGCTGATTTTCCGTAAATGATCATGCCGTCATCAGTTGCTTCTATGCGAGCTCCTAGTTTCGTTAACTCAGCAACGACTGTATCAATACGATTTGTTTCTTTTACTTTTAATTCGTGTGCATCTTTAATTACTGTAATTCCTTCCGCTTGCGTTGCCGCTAAAGCGATTACAGGAATCTCATCGATTAATCTAGGGATAATATCTCCGCCAATTTCAATTCCTTTTAATGAAGATGTTTCAATTGTAATATTTGCAGCTGGTTCTGATGCCCCTTCGTTAATTATATCTACAGTGAACGTAGCACCCATTTTCTCTAAAACATCAATAATACCTGTACGAGTTGGATTCATTCCTACATTTTGTAATACTAGTTTACTATTTGGGATGATTGCACCTGCTACTAAGAAAAATGCTGCTGATGATACGTCACCTGGCACTTGAATGTCTGTTGCTGTTAATTTTTGTCCACCTGACAGCTTCACTGTTTTCCCTTCGCGAGTTACTTTAACACCAAATGCTTCAAGCATTCTTTCCGTATGGTCGCGTGAAATATGTGGTTCTGTAACAGCTGTTACACCTTCTGCACGAAGACCTGCAAGTAAAATAGCTGACTTTACTTGTGCACTTGCAACAGGAGAAATATATTCAATTGCTTTTAAATCTCCGCCACGTATTGTTAGCGGTGTAAATGTTCCTTCTTCTCTGCCGTCAATGTTTGCACCCATTTGTTTTAATGGGTTTGTTACACGCTTCATCGGTCTTTTTGCGATAGACTCATCACCTTGTACGCAAGAGAAAAATGGTGTGTTAGCTAATATACCTGACATTAATCGAATTGTTGTACCAGAATTACCAACATCTAATACAACTTTCGGTTCTTGTAAACCTTCTAATCCTTTACCAACTACAGTAACTTCATCACCGTTTTGCGTAATTTCTACTCCCATTTCTTTAAAACATGAAATAGTACTTAAACAGTCTGCACCGGGCAAGAAACCTTTAATTGTTGTTTTCCCTTCTGCAATCGAACCGAACATAACAGCACGGTGTGAAATGGATTTATCACCTGGGATTGTAATATTGCCATTCAATCCGTTATTAACAGGTTGTATTGTTCTTTCTTTCACGTTTTTCACCTTCTCATTTAAATTGTTTCATAAGTTTGGTATTCTTCTTCTCCAAGCGCTAGCTTCGCTTTCATACGATCTTCTTCCCTTTGGAAACTAATACGTAATACCCCAAGCAGTCCTTCACGCGCTTCTAATATTTGCAAGTTCGTAATACTAATTTCCTCGCGCGCTAAAATACTCGTAATATGAGCCAATGCCCCCACCTTATCTAATACATCAACGTATAAGTCGTGATAGGCAGGAATTGCACCACTCTTTCTTACTGGTAAAGAATCACGGTATTCCTTCGCATCTGCAAAAAAGTTTTGAATCTCGCCTGCATCCCCGGTAGAAACTGTCTTATATAAACCTTCCATTTCAGAGATCCACTCTTTTAATAATACCATTAAATGCTCTCGATTTTGCTTTACAATATCACTCCACATTTTCGGACTACTAGATGCGATACGTGTAATGTCTTTGAAACCTCCAGCAGCGAGTTGATGAATGAGCGGATTATCTCCTGCATGTTTCTCAACTTGCTTTACTAAACCTGCTGCGATAAGATGCGGGAAATGACTAACAATCCCTGTTACATAATCATGTTCTTCTGTATTTAAAACAAGAAAATGAGATCCTGTTCCTTTTAACCATACTTTAAGGTCTTCCACTTGTTCATTTGGTACATGATTCATCGGTGTTAAAATGTAAAATGCATTTTCAAATAAATGCGCCTTTGCGCTTTCAACTCCCGTTTTATGAGAACCCGCCATCGGATGTCCCCCAATGAAAGAAACTTCCTTTGAAAATAAAGCTTCCGCTTCGTTCATAATAGACCCTTTTGTACTACCAACATCAGTCACTATAACATCTTCTCGTAAACGGAATGACGCAAGTTTGTGTAATAGCTTCTTCGTTTCTTCAACTGGAGAAGCAAAAACAATTAAATGTGCCTCTTCACATGCATGTTGTAAATCAACTGCTACTTCATCTACTACGTGTAATTCTTTTGCACGCTCTACTTGCTCTTTAAATATATCGTAACCTGTTATCGTTACATCGTGCTCTTTCTTAATCGCTAATGCGAGAGAGCCTCCTATTAAACCTGTTCCAATTAATACTACCTTTTTACGCATTTGCCTCATCTCGAGACTTACTTTTTTTGTTTTCAAAGTGTTGTTTTAACACTGAAATCACTCCTTCATTTTGCTCCCTTGTTCCAACTGTAATACGGACACCATTTGGGAATGGACGAATAATAAACCCTGCATGTGCACAAGCTTCATAAATCTCTCCTGCATTCTCAACTGGCAAGAAGATGAAATTTGTTTGTGATGGATAAAATGGAATTTCATTTTCCTTACAAAAGCTTTCGTATTGTTGTAATCCCTCTGTATTCACACGAACTATTTCTTCAATAAACTCGTTATCACCAAAAGCAATCGTAGCTGCTTTTTGCGCTAATGAAGATACGTTAAATGGTAAACGTACGACATTTAATTTCTCAATTAGCTCTTCCTGTCCGATCGCATATCCAACGCGGAAAGAAGCTAATCCGTATGCTTTAGAAAACGTTCTAAGTACAAGAATGTTTTTATGTTTTTCTAAAAGCGGTAATGTCTCAGGGAAATCTTTTGCTGTTACGTATTCATAGTACGCTTCATCAATGACAATTAACGTATTTTCACTAATGCCTTCAATAAATTGAGTTAATTTTTGCTCATTCACATATGTGCCCGTCGGGTTGTTCGGATTACAAATCCATACGATTTTCGTATTATTATTTACCGCTGACAAAATTTCGTCTAAATCGTATACACCATTATTTAAAGGAATTTCTTTCACTTCACAGCCTTCAATAATCGCATGATGACGGTATTGCGGGAATGTTGCACCTGCTGTTACAATGTTATCTCCCGCTCGTAATACGGCGCGGCTTATTATTTGAATGATTTCATCTAAACCACTACCACAAAGTACTTGTTCCATTTGCACATGCAACTTATCCGCGATTGTTTGACGGAGCGTCGTAGCACCTCCGTCAGGATATAAAGCATGTTCCAACCAAGATTTTTGCAACTCTTCTAAAACTCTCGGTGAACAACCGAATAGATTTTCATTCGATGCTAATTTCACAAACGAATGATCTCCGTACACTTCTTTCATTTGTTCTGGTGATTTACCTGGTTTATATGGTTGTAATGATGATAGTTGATCTTTTACTTGCACGTTAAACCCACCTTTTTATTAAAATTCTTTTGCGTAGTTATTGTGTTGCATAATGTTTTGTTTTAATAATTCCATACGATCTTTTCCGAATTGTTCGACTAGTACATCTGCAAGTTCCCATGCTACAACAGATTCAGCTACTACACCCGCTGCTGGCACTGCGCAACTATCAGATCTTTCAATACTCGCTTGGAATGCTTCCTTCGTATCAATATCAACGCTTGCTAACGGTTTGTATAATGTAGGAATTGGCTTCATAACGCCTCTTACGACAATTGGCATACCTGTTGTCATACCGCCTTCTAAACCACCGGCATTATTCGTTTTTCTCGTGTATCCTTTTTCTTCATCCCACAGAATTTCATCATGCACTTTACTTCCTGGTTGTCTTGCCGCTTCAAAACCTAAGCCAATTTCAGCACCTTTAAATGCATTTATACTCATAATTGCACCAGCAAGTTTTGCATCTAATTTACGATCGTAATGAACGTAACTACCAACGCCAATTGGCATACCTTCTGCAATAACTTCCACAATACCACCGATTGAATCTCCGCTACTTTTTGCGTTGTCAATCGCATCCATCATTTCTTGCTCTACTTCTTTATCTAAACATCGAACTGGTGAGTTTTCAGTTATCGTTTGAATTTCTTCAATCGGTAAGTTTGAAATATGTTTTGCTTTTACTCCACCAATTTCAAGAACATGTCCTGCAATTTTTACGCCTAATTCGCTTAAAATTTGTTTTGCAACTGCACCAGCAGCTACACGAACTGTCGTTTCTCTTGCAGATGAGCGCTCTAATACGTTTCTTATATCACGATGACCATATTTAATTGCTCCATTTAAATCCGCATGTCCTGGACGTGGTTTTGTAATTGTACGTTTCATGTCCTTACTTTCTTTTTCAGAAATTGGCTCAGCACCCATTACTTTCGTCCAATGTTTGAAATCATCATTTTTTACGATTAACGTAATCGGTGATCCAAGTGTCATCCCGTGACGAACACCACTTACAATTTCAACTGTATCTGTTTCAATTTGCATGCGTCTTCCGCGTCCATGACCTTTTTGTCTTCTTAATAATTCTTTATTAATATGTTCCGCCGTAAGTGTCAAACCTGCTGGTACACCTTCTAAAATAACTGTTAACTGCGGTCCATGTGATTCTCCAGCTGTAATGTATCTCATTTCTCTTGCCCCTTTACTATTTTTTTGTACAAAAAAGTCCCTACTGAGCGCTCAGTAGGGACGATGTTTATCGCGGTACCACCCTAGTTGTAGACAACTGTCGTCTACCTCTCTTCTTCTTTAACGATCGTTTGACCGTCTTCCCCTCCATAAGTTGTCGAGAAAGATGCTCCAAGGCTGTAATTCATGCTTACCTTTGTACTGATTCACACCAGCCATCAGCTCTCTTTAACAGTGAGATAAGCACTACTGTTTCCTCTTCAACGCATATATGATATGGAATTAAGATAATTTATTTTTGAAACCTTTTAACTCATCCATGAATCTATGGAATTCTGGAATGTCCATTTGTTGTGCAGAATCTGACAATGCAACTGCTGGATCTGGATGAACTTCAGCCATTACTGCATCTGCGCCAATTGCAAGTGCCGCTTTCGCTGTTGGTAATAATAAATCTCTGCGTCCAGTTGAATGTGTTACATCAACGATAACTGGTAAATGTGTTTCTTTCTTTAAAATTGGTACTGCAGAAATGTCTAATGTGTTACGTGTTGCTCTTTCGTATGTGCGGATACCACGCTCACAAAGAATAATTTGATCGTTACCTTGCGCAATGATGTATTCCGCTGCATTAATGAACTCATCAATTGTTGCTGCTAATCCACGTTTTAATAATACTGGTTTGTTAACTTTACCTACAGCTCGTAATAAATCGAAGTTTTGCATGTTACGTGCGCCAACTTGAATTACATCAACGTAGTCTAATGCCATTTCAACATCGTTCGGATTTAAAATTTCACTAATAATTGCTAAGTCGAACTCGTCTGCTACTTGGCGTAAAATTTGTAGTCCTTCTACTCCTAAACCTTGGAAATCGTATGGAGATGTTCTCGGTTTGAATGCACCACCACGCATTAATTTTAAGCCTTGGTCTTTCATCGCTTGCCCTACTTGACGAACTTGCTCTAAGCTTTCTACTGCACAAGGTCCCATGATGAACGTTTGTGTTCCGTTTCCAATCAATTCACCTTTTACATCAACGATTGTATTTTCTTGTTTCTTTTTACGTGATACTAGTAACGCTTTACGGTTATCATCTTCTTGTAACTCTAAGCTTGCTTTGAAAATCGTTTTGAAAATATGTTGAACTGTTGATGTTTCGAATGGTCCTTCGTTATGCTCTGCGATCATATCAAGTACTTCACGCTCACGTACTGGATCAAAGCGTTTCGTACCTTGTACTTGCTTTTGTTCTCCAATTTTTTGAACGATTTCACCACGTTTGTTTAAAAGGTGTAATAGTTGTAAGTTAATTTCATCTACCTGTTTACGTAATTGATCTAATTCATGATTTGCCATTTGGAAATCCTCCTCTAATGTTTTAAAAGTATAGTAAGAGAATAAAAGATTCTCTATTTTCTGAACTGGTTAATTATACAAATTTATAGTGGAATCGATACCTCTTCTTATTTTAAACTAATAATTCGTACAAAGACATGAACTACTAGTTAAAAAGCCACTTTTTTGTACAAAAAAGCCCTACTGATCCAATCAGTAGGGACGATATTTATCGCGGTACCACCCTAGTTGTAGACTTCTTTCGTCTACCTCTCTTCATTGTTAACGATCATCTGACCGTCTTTCCCTTCATAAAGACAATACTATCTTTACTACGAAAAAGATGCTCCAGGACTGTAATTCGCTCTTGTTTTTGTACTGGTTCGCACCAACCACCAGCTCTCTGTTACAGGGAAACAACAACTACTGCTTTTCCTTTCAATGCATGACTATTTTATTTTCAAGTTGGACCACTAAAATACAAAAAGTCCCTACTGAATAAATCAGTAGGGACGATATTTATCGCGGTACCACCCTAGTTGTAGACTAACTTTCTGTCTACCTCTCTTCACTGTTAACGATCAATTGACCGCTTTTTCCTCATAAAGACAAACTATCTTTATTACGAAAAAGATGCTCCAAGACTGTAATTCATGATTATCCCTGTACTGGTTCACACCAACCACCAGCTCTCTGTTACAGTAAGACTAACCACTACTGTGATCTCTTCATTGCACTTTGTTTATTCAAATGTTTTTGAAATTGAATAAGTATGATTCGTATTATAGAACGCTTTTCAAAACACTGTCAACAACTTTTTATATATTTTTTAAAATTCCACTTTCGTCCTATAATTCTTCTTGTAAATCACCCATTACAATTCCTATGCGAATTATTTCATTTTCTAGTAAATGTAAAACATATTCCTCTACTCCATACTGAACTAATAATTCTTTTATTTTTATGATTTCTTTTTCAAATAAAACGGCTTCTTGACATGTTTGTAGTAAAATAAAAAACACATTTGCAAACATTTCTTTATGCGCTTTCATACTTTCTTTCTTATGAAGCATTTCAATCAATAACTGCTTCATTTCCTCACCTGTACATTTACCATTTACACTTGAAAATGCACGAGACATAATACATAATCCTTTTTCTAATATTTCATCCATGTATAAAATAATACGTAAAAGCATTACATATTCTCTCGCTGTTATCTCACCCATTTTTGGTCGTTCTCGCAAAAATACACTGAGCCAAGCTGTCCAAAATTTTTGTTGTTCTTTTACACTTAATGTTTTGACGTAATAGCATAAAAACTGCATAAATTTAATTTTATTTTCTTCATTTTCTAATACGAGTAAAGGGTATAACCAATCTGTTTTTTGCTCCCAATATAGTACACATTTAATAAATACAAAGCTAAGCCACTTCAAGAAAGCTTCCCTCGTATGCGGATGTAATACTTCCAAATGTTCTATCGCATACTTAATAAAACGCTTCATTTCTGTAAATAAAGGTAAATTTATTTGCGTGTAACATAAACCAGCCCATGCATATTCCGTAATTTCATTTTGTTTTTTTAAATCTAAGTATGGTAACAAATATTTTCGGCACCATTGCTTTTCAATATGATATAGAAATGTAATATCTGCTATTAAACGAGCAAACATAAAGTTTGTTCGTACTGAATTAACTCTTACTTGTTCTTCAAATAAAAATAAATATTCATATACATTACGATCGTATAAATGATCATATGATAACAACTTTAATAATACAGCCGTCATTTTTCCAACAGGATGCTGAATTGATTCATTGTAAAAATCTTGTTTTCCAAGCTTAAAATCCGTATCACTCTTCATAACTTGAGGAAACACTGAAAAAGCAAAGCGTTTTACAACACGTATACTATTCTCTTCTAACTCTTCTAGTCGATTACTAATTTCATATAGAAAACTACTAATTAACCAATGAAAAGCAGTATTTCTAACAAATTTCTGCAATAACGGAATAATTTTTTGGATTTGATCATTTGTCAATCCTCTGTTATTTCGCCATTCTCTAATACAAACAAACCATACTTCATTACTTATTTCTTGCACTCCTACTAATTGATATGCGAATGAAATACTCCACTCTGTATTCAATTTACATGCTTTTGATAACATCTCTAAAAAATGGCGTTGTTCAAAAACACCATCTTGCGAAAATTGCCGAACTTGCTTCATAATTTCAACATCTTTCAGCTGCAATAATCCGTCAGCTGTTACATTACAAGTAATGCTTTGCGCTGTATCCTCTTTCTTTTGTACACTGTATCGTTCAGAATGAAAATGAGGATGCTTTTGCTTCATTAACTCATACCCATTTGCCGTAGATGGACTATTTGAATCACACTTGAATAATAAGTCTAATACGAGACATGCATCAAATACTCTCTCTTCTGTAAGACGCTTTATTACAGTTCGAGTGACTTCTTCTTTTGTTTTTTCCAAACAATTTGCATAATGACTTTTTAAAAGTTGGAAAACTTCATGTTTATAAGTGAAATCTAAAAGAAGTCCTTCCTGTAACAACCATTTCATTTTGTCATCTACACGAACAAAAATATTTTTATTCATCGCATCAATTGCAATTCGCTTTTGAAGTACACTATTCGCTTCTATCATTTCTGTAATATAATAATCCGCTTTTTTCTCATTGTTTTCACATAAATAAGTTAGACACTCTTTTACAATTTGTATTAAAAATGCAAGATCATTTTGATGAAACTCTTTTTCTACATCTTCCGTATTTCTTTTTTTCAGTGCCGTTTGTCTTAATGACAACATTCTCAATTTTTCTAATCCAATCATCATAATTGGAACAGCATAATAGGCGATATATGGCCTCATCTTTTCATTCCAAATTTGCTCCACATGAGAAAATGTTGATACTGGTAAGCGACTCGATTCCTCGAGTTCTATTGCTTCTTGCGTATCATTTCCCCATTTTCTTACACGTTTCAACTTCAGCTTTCCGTCTAAAATAAAAGTTAGTAACAATAACGCAATTTCCTTATGCTCAGGAAAAGAACATTTTTGCAGTAACTTAGAAATCTTTTCTATAGAGCTACTATCTTTTTCAGCAGTTTCTAATAAAAGGAGTGTCCACCTGGCAAACAACAATGGGTCCATCTTACTCTTCGTTTCGTTTAAGTAGTTACAAATTGTTCTCCATAATAACGGTGATATTTTAGAATAGTTTTTATAAATTAATTGAAATAATTCTATCTGATGACTAAAAAGAAATTGTTCCACTAACCATTCTGCAAGTAATTCATCTACTTCATTATAGTTTGGCGTAAGCATAAACAAATTTTGTAATTTACCTTCTGCTTCTAACCATTCGACCCATTCATAATCGTGAGCAAATTCCACAAAGTAACGAACTGTTTCAATTTTTTTAATTGATTGCTTTATGTATGATAATTGTTCCTGTTCTACTGACGGGGGAACCGTTACAATATCCCGAATACGCATTCTTTTCGTAATATAATTATCACCCATTAATTCCGCCCAGCGTTTTACCGCTTTTACGAGAGATTGATGATTATTCACTTTATTCGGATACACAATCGGTCTTATCCCTAAATGTTCCCAGTGGTACGTATTTTCTCCTTGTGCGACAAAAGCAAATCGTCTTGTACTTGGTGGTAAACCAGTTGCTAAATATTTCATTACTGGGTCATTATGACTATATCCAACGAATAAAACGGTGTAATTTGAGAATAGATCGACTAAAAATCTTCTCGCCCACCCTTCCGTTAAGTAAGCCCTTCCAAAATCACCGTCTGTTAAAATTAAAGCCTCTTTCTCCTGTTCTACATTACCATGTATATAAGCAAGACCTTTAAAAGCTCTCCCAGTCGGTAAAGCTGGAGCGTAATAAACATTGATATCTCTATTTATTTCTTTAATTGCAGTTGTAAAATGTTGATCAAAATTTGTTGTTACAATGCGGATATCTGTATCTAAAGGAAATAACCTTGGAATTGCATAATGTAATGGATTCGGTTTTGATTTCTCTATATGAACAAGATCTCTTGCGACTTGATGTACATCTTTTGTTTTCGCAATTTTACCAAGATAATAATCATGTGGTTCTGTTATTTCACGCTTTTCGACATATAACGTTTTTGCAATTTCATCAACTAAATCATCAAAATTTGGTAAGTTTGATTTCCCTTTCATAGAAACTCCCGCTCCAACAAATAACACTAACTTTCCTTGCTCAATGTGATCAATTAACTCATCTGGAATTTCTACTTCTGAAGTAATCCACATCCTGGATTCCCCCTTACCTAAAAATGTCATACACTCTCATTTTACTATAACATTTTTTCGTTATTTTTATAATATTTAGACTAAATTCCGAACATGAAAAAGTTTTATGTAAATAAATCCGTTACAATGTATGAACTCCAGAATTTATTGCAAAACTATGTATAAATCGGAGGTGTAAATTTTGAATGATTTCACAGTAGTGCTTATCAAGTTTATATCGTGCATTATCGCATTTAGCATTGGGCTTGCTTTATTTTTCCCTGCAACGTTTGTTCAAATTATTTCATTCAGTCTCTTTGTTACAATCGTATCCTACATGTTCGTTGATAAAATTATTTTAAATCGAATTGGCAATACTGGTGCCATTATGTCGGATTTCTTATTAACATATTTAAGCGTATGGATTTTCGGTAATATTTTATTAGACAACTATATGCAAATTGCATGGGGCAGTATCCTTTCTGCCATCGTCTTCACTTTATCTGAAGTAATCGTTCATCGCTTCTCTAACTCTCATACAAGGCACAACAATGATAACATTCGTATTAATCGCCGCTTTGCATATGGTACGGAGTTTGCTGAAGAACAAAATATATTGGATAAAGACAAGAAAAAGTAACATTTTAATGCAGGAGCACCCTTTTTAATTATGTGGTGCTCCTTTTTTGTATATTTTTATTATGGTACGTGAAATTATATAAACGATTATTTCAAAATATCGACTTACCAACAATATTTGACGCTATTTTTCTAATAAAAAAACTGCCTCTTATTTAGAGGCAGCCACTTTCAAGTCTTTTAATGCAACAACATCCGCAAACGCTCCCAATACTGCGTTATGATGTTTCACAATATCTTCAGCACGTAACACTTCTGCATCAAATGTACTATGCGCATCACTAACTAACGTTACTTTATATCCTTCACTACATGCTCTGCGCGTTGTCGTATCTACACAATACTCTGTTTGCATTCCCGAAAGAATAACGTGTTCAATTCCTTTCTCTTGTAACACTTCGCTTAAGTTTGTCTTATGGAATGAATCTGGCGTCGTCTTTTCAACAATATCATCCCCTTCTTGCGGAGCGATTGTTGCATGGATTCGCCATCCATCCGTACCTTTTTCTAACGGATGGTCTTTAGGACCGTTATGTTGGACATAAATAACTGGAATATCATTTGAACGACATTCCCCAATAAGCTCTTGCAATGTTTGTAAAAACTTTCCCCCATTATGTACTGGCATTCCAGCTGTATACATACCGGCTTGCACATCAATTACGATTAATGCTTTTTTCATTTCACACAGCTCCCTTCGTTTATATAAGCCATTGCATATTCATTATAATTGTTTGTATTCCATCATCCAACAATCTTCTAGTTCCCCCTCATGCAGCTCATGTTCCTTTAAAATCTTTACTTTTTTAAATCCGCATTTTTCATAACACTTTATCGCTCGTTCATTATTTACTTTCGGATCCATTGCGATTGCTTCTGCTCCCATTTCCCCCATAATGTATGTAATTGCTGCCTGAACGAGTTTTTGTCCAATTCCTTTTCCCCAATAGACTGGTTCACCGATAAATTGATCCATTCCCCATACATTTTGTGATTCTTTATAGCCATATATCGCTTTCCACTCTGAATCAACTGGGTACATTTGTATGTAACCAATCGGAACGGTATCAAATTCTATTAAACATCTATTTTCATTACTGTTTGGATTATGCATAAAATGATCAAGCACCTTTTCTACAGATTGCGGATTATCTCGCCCTTCGTAATACCGCAGGACTGCTGGGTCCGTTAACCATTTAGAAATGATAGCTGCATCATTTTCCATTACGTATCTAATCAATAAACCTTCTTTTTGAAAAAGCATATTATACCTCTATTATTCCTTTATATTTTTTCTTGATGTTACATCTTTCATTGCACCTACTAATGCATATGGTAGTAATGTAATCGCAAAAAATGCTGTAAATACGTTAAATTGCGGGATTGTATAGAGTGTGAACCATTCAGTGAAAAATTGAGAATTTAATATTCTATTAAAAAACTCTCCGCCTGGCCTAAAGTTTGGTGCCCACGCAGTTATTTCACACAAAATAAACAGTAACTGAACAATAAAAAATGCCCCTAGATAACGAAACCAAGTCCGTTTCCATATAGGTTGTGCATTTTTTAATATATCCCCCATCTAATCCCCTCCTTAAATATCCATCATATTGATTATACACTTTCTCCACGTTATTTGTTAAAATTTTCTATATAATCAATACTGTTGGGGGAATGCATTATGTCTAATCATATACTTACATCCACTTTAATCATTCTTAGAGGAAACTCCGCAAGTGGTAAAACAACGATCGCAAAGCAACTACAAGAACATTTCGGACAAGGTACACTTTTAGTCTCTCAAGACGTCGTGCGTAGAGATATGCTAAGAGTACACGACACGATGGGGAACTTATCTCATGATCTACTATTTGAAATTACGAAGTACGGAAAAGGAAAATGTAAGTTTGTTATTTTAGAAGGTATTTTAAACAATCGTAGATACGGTGATATGTTGAAAGAATTAATTCGTTATTTTGATGGAAATGCATATACATATTACTTTGATTTATCACTCGAGGAAACCATTAGACGACATAACACAAGGGACAAACGACATGAATTTGGTGAATATTCCCTTCAAAAATGGTATAATCCGCACGATACAATTGAAGTTGCTAGTGAAACTATTTTTACAGATAATTTTACACAAAAAGATATATTTGATGCGATTCTTAACGATGTTGCGATACAAAAACAAGACTAATATAATATGTTAGTCTTGTTATGTACTTTGTGTTTCCGTTTTTATAATTGAACAATCTTTACATAAATAAAAATAGATATTCATTTCCCAAAACTGGAAATCAACTACTGAAATAAGTTCACGTTCCTCGATATCTTGTGTAATTGTAGCAGCATACTTCATCTCTTTAGAACAAGTTGGACACGCCAAATCCTCTGGAAGATCATCATATAATGGTGCCCCTAACAATCTACATACATATTCCGAACCGAACAAGTCGAAAGCTTCCCAGTACCTATCTTCATCTGTAGGTATATCTTCATTTTTCATATTTATAAGCTTTACCGTTGTTTTTGGTAATGAAACTGGTAACTTATCTTCCTCTTCCATTATCCATTCTTCTGTATTTTGCTGCTTTATGATTTGAACTGTTTTACCTCCATCACTTAACTGAAAATATTGCGGTTCCCACACCATCGCGCAGTTCAAGCGTGAAACGAATGGTAAAATATTTAGTTCATTACTTTTAAGTTCAGCAAGTCTCCCATCTTTTAAATCAAAACAGAGAATTTGATGCATCTTCTCACCGCATAACTTACATACTGGCAAATTACAATCTTGACCGCCAAAGTAATGATTATATGAACCTCTTCCTTCAATTACTCTATACCCTTTCCGCTCATTACAATGTGCGCCATATAATTCTATTGTCATATTCTATCCTCGCCTTTTATAAGAATGATTCACAAAATGATAATAATTAAGACTAAAAAACATCGTCTTCCTGAATAGTTTCCATAATAAATTCTTTTAAACTCGGAGATATTTCTTCCATTTCGTCATCCGCGTGATACCAAATATATATTTTATCATCCGTTTTTCCATTATTTATTTTAAAGCACAATTTATCCCCTGAACCATCGTCACCAATTATGATAAGATTTTCTGGTATAGACTCATCTCTCATGTCAATGTTTTGTCTAACAATATCATCCCAAGTTTTCGTTACATTTCTATTATCTTTAATCGGATATAGTATCCATTCCCCTATTTCAGCATTATTAACTAATTTAATAAGATCCCTATATTGATTTGGGAAAGCAGCACCTAGCTTTTCTTCCGTTTCTTTTATTTGCAACTCCAATACACCTTGTTTCTTTGTTTCAATATATTCTCTTACTTCTTTCATGAAATACACCTATCCTTTGAACTTAATTACACTATTATGAGTGAAAGTGTTTAGTAAACGATTTGATCCGATTTATATATTTCATTATACGTTAACCCTTCGTTTTCAACATACTATTCTTCTCTACTTCTCAATAACCTTCTGTTCTACTTCCTTACCTCATTCTTAATAGTTTTTCTAAACATGAGACAATTTTTATGTTTTATTACAGGTTTATTAATAAGTCATTTAAAAATCCTATTATACTTCCACTAAAAAAATAAAAGCCAGCCTCAATAAAGAGAACTGACTTCTATTTGGATCATTATAGTTACTATAAAATTTTTACTTTAACAGTTTTTCTTCCCCAATTCATAGCTTTACTTTTTGACCCCATTAATACATCAATACGATTACCTTTAATTGCGCTTCCAGTATCACCAGCGATAGCTTCTCCATAACCTTCTACCCATACTTTAGATCCTAATGGGATTACTTTCGGGTCAACTGCGATAATTCTCATATTCGGATTTGCCGTTAAATCATGCCCCATCGCAGTTAAAACGCGTCCACCATATGTACCATTTTCACTTGGATCAGCAGTATACGCTGTCGCTACTACCGTTAATTCACGTTTAGCAGACTGTATATTGTTTTTTGATACTTCTTTCGCTCTCTCTTCTTCTTTAGCCTTTGCTATTTCTCTTGCTCTTTCTTCTTCCTTAGCTTTTGCTATTTCTCTTGCTTTTTCTTCTTCTTTAGCTTTTGCTTTTGCTATTTCTCTTGCTCTCTCTTCTTCTTTTGCTTTTGCTATTTCTTTTGCTTTTTCTTCTTCTTTAGCTTTTGCTTTTGCTTTTGCTATTTCTCTTGCTCTCTCTTCTTCTTTAGCTTTTGCTATTTCTTTTGCTTTTGCTATTTCTTTTGCTTTCTCTTCTTCTTTAGCTCTTGCTATTTCTCTTGCTTTCTCTTCTTCTTTAGCTTTTGCTATTTCTTGCGCTTTTTCTTCTTCTTTAGCTTTTACTTCTTCTTTAGGCTTTACCATTTCTTGCGCTTTCGGTTCTTCTTTAACTTTTACTTCTTCTTTGACTTCTTCTTTGACTTTTGCCTCTTCTTTAGGCTTTACTATTTCTTGCGCTTTCGGTTCCTCTTTAACTTTTACTTCTTCTTTGACTTTTGCCTCTTCTTTAGGCTTTACTATTTCTTG
>NZ_JACVUW010000022.1:0-48288 GCF_016625265.1 Bacillus sp. S71
TAAAAATTGACGTTTCACGTTGTTTGTTTCGTTCAGTTTTCAAAGAACTACGTTGTCGCTCACAAGCGACTTTATTAATATAACATTTTGTTATATTTTCGTCAACAACTTTTTTTAATAAGTTGTTTTTCGTTTGTTTTGCTTGTTACCTTTCGTGGCAACGGATATAAATATACCAGTTTAATTATTAAAATGCAATAGTTTTTCTAATAAAATTTTTAACTTAGTAAAAAAGTATAAAAACAGCACATTTCTTCTATATAAATATAATTTCTCGCACCATCAAGATCTATTATACCCACGCAACTCATACTCAAATAAAAAAAGCTTTGGAGAAATCTCCAAAGCTTAGTCTTGTTTATGACGCATAGCAGGGAATAATAATACATCACGAATAGATGGTGCATTTGTTAATAACATAACTAGACGATCAATACCGATTCCTAATCCACCCGTAGGAGGCATACCGTACTCAAGAGCTTCGATATAATCATCATCCATCATGTGAGCTTCGTCATTACCTTGCTCACGCTCTTTTAATTGAGCTTCAAAACGTTCTTTTTGATCAATTGGATCGTTTAACTCAGTGAATGCATTTGCATGTTCACGTGCAACGATAAATAACTCGAAACGATCTGTGAATCGTGGATCTTCGTCATTCTTTTTCGCAAGTGGCGAAATTTCTACCGGATGACCGTAAATAAATGTTGGTTGAATTAATTTATCTTCTACTTTTTGCTCGAAGAACTCATTAATGATATGACCAACTTCCATTGTATCCTTAATTTCTACATTATGTTCTTTTGCAAGCTCACGCGCTTCTTCTACACTCATCGGAGTCCAGAAATCCGCTCCAGAGTGTTGCTTAATTGCATCTACCATATGAAGACGTGTCCATTCTGGTTCTAGATTAATTTCATAATCACCATATTGGATCGTTGTTGTACCCAATACTTTTTTCGCAATATGAGCAACCATATTTTCTGTTAGTTTCATAATATCATTATAATCAGCGTACGCTTCATATAATTCAATCATCGTAAACTCAGGATTATGACGAGTTGATACACCCTCATTACGGAATACACGGCCGATCTCATAAACTTTTTCTAATCCGCCCACAATAAGACGTTTTAAATGAAGTTCAATTGCGATACGCATATATAATTCCATATCTAACGCATTATGATGCGTAGTGAAAGGACGAGCAGATGCTCCACCCGCAATCGCGTGCATCATAGGCGTTTCTACTTCAAGATAACCGTTGTCATCTAAATATCTTCTCATTTCACGAATGATTTTACTACGAGTAACAAATGTTTCACGACTTTCCATACTTGTAATTAAGTCTAAGTAACGTTGACGGTATCGTTGTTCAACATCTTTTAATCCATGGTATTTATCCGGTAATGGACGAAGAGATTTCGTTAAAAGCGTAAATCCTGTTGCTTTTACTGAAAGTTCTCCAACGTTTGTTTTGAACACTTTACCTTCAATACCTACTAAGTCACCTAAATCTGCTGTCGTAAATAACTCGTACTCTTCATCTCCAACAGTATCTTTACGAACGTAAATTTGAACTTGTCCGTGTAAATCTTGAATGTGTGCGAATCCAGCTTTTCCTTTACCGCGTTTTGTCATAATACGACCAGCGATAGAAACCGTGATTTCCTTCTCTTCTAATTCTTCTTTAGAGAATTCTCCATATAGACTTACTAAGTCGGTTGTTGAATTTGTGCGTTCAAATCGTTTACCGAACGGATCGATTCCTTGCTCACGTAAATTATGTAGCTTTTCACGACGAACAAGCAATTGGTCGTTTAATTCTTCGTGGTTCATGTTATCCATGATATTGATATCACTCCAGCTCTATTAATTTTTACAATATATACAGTATAGCATTTTCTACTCAACTAGAAAAACTGCCAGCAACTAACTGGCAGTTCTTCTTTCTTTCACGTAATTATAGGAAGTGTGTAGAAGAATGTCAATCTTCTCCGTCCTCCTTATTAACCAACGTAAATTGTTTGTTGTTTCGCCTCTACTTCTTCTACAAATGCACCTAATACATTCGCAAGGTCTTCACGCGTGTTGCAAGTATTGATACCATTACGCACACTCGCATTACCACGAACACCTTTTAAATACCAAGCCGCATGCTTTCTCATCTCTCTTACAGCAACATTTTCGTTTTTTAAATCGATAAGACGATCTAGATGCAACATACATACATCAATTTTCTCACGGACTGTTGGTTCCGGCATTAATTCACCTGTCTCTAAATACTTTACCGTACGATAAATCATCCATGGATCCCCAAGAGCTGCACGACCAATCATAACACCATCTACACCAATCTCATCAAGCATACGCTTCGCATCTTGCGGTGTTTCGACATCACCATTTCCGATAACCGGGATATTCACAGCTTGCTTTACTTGTTTAATGATATCCCAATCTGCTTTCCCTTCATACATTTGCACTCGCGTACGTCCGTGAACCGCCACAGCTTGTCCGCCAGCACGCTCAACAGCTCTAGCATTTTCTATTGCGAAAATATGTTCTTCATCCCAACCGATACGCATTTTAACCGTAACCGGCTTTTCAACAGCATCTACAACCGCTGCTACCATTTCGTATATTTTATTTGGATCTAGAAGCCACCTTGCCCCCGCATCACATTTAACGATTTTCGGTACTGGGCAACCCATATTAATATCAATAATGTCTGCTGTCGTATATTTATCTACGTATTTCGCAGCATCTACAAGCGTTTCTTTCTCTCCACCGAAAATTTGTAAACTTAATGGTTTTTCTCTTTCATCAATATATAACATATCTAATGTTCTTTTGTTATTCAGTAATATTGCCTTATCACTTACCATTTCAGCACAAACTAAACCTGCACCAAATTCTTTAACTGTTAAACGGAATGCAGAGTTACACACTCCCGCCATCGGTGCTAATACAACCGGATTTTTCATTTCAATATTTGCAATCTTTAACAATCAACCTACTCCTTCCTGCACAGTCACTTTGGCATTAATTCATCTATCGAAACATTTAACGCCTTAGCAACTTCTACTACAAAATCTTGAGAAGGCGATCGATTCCCTCTCTCAACTTCACCTAAAACAGATACTGATACCCCTAATTCTTTAGCAAAACCTTCTTGCGTGTAGCCTTTTAGCTTTCGAAAAGCACGAATGCGTCTTCCCCATTTTTCTGCTTCCATACCGTTACTCCCTCTCGCCTTTTCATTTCTTCTACTTGTGAACGTGAAATGTTTTGTTTTATATCCTGATTAATCTCTAACAACGGAACGATAACAAAAGCTCTTTCGAACATCCGCGGATGCGGAACAATAAGATTCTCTGCTTCAATATTCTCTTGATTATAAAGTAAAATGTCAAGGTCGATAGTCCTCGGCCCCCACCTAATTTCCCTTTTTCTTCCTAGGTCATTTTCTACTTTTTGTGTTACTTTCAATAATTCTTGCGGTGATAAATTGGTAGAAATTTTTATAACTAAATTTAAAAAACAACTTTGATCAGTATAGCCAACTGGATCAGTTTCATACACTGACGAAACATCATCAACTTGAATATACGGACTTTTATTTAAAAACTGAATGGCTTCAGTTAAATACGTATAACGCTCTCCAATATTTGACCCTAATGCAATGTACGCTATATTATTCATGGACGTTCTCTCGTAATTTCTACTGCTACAGCGCGATAATGGCCCGGTATCGGCGGATCTGGTTTAATCACCTTAATTGTACACCGTGAAATACTTTTATATTGCTTTAATATATCTGCAGCAATATTTTCAGCGATACTCTCCACAAGCTTATACTTTCTATCCTCAACAACTTTTCTACATAATTCGAAAAGCTCTCCATAATTGACCGAATGCTCTAAGTCATCACTTTCCCCTGCACGCTTTAAATCCAACTCCACCGTTAAGTCAACTTTAAATCTCTGACCTAATCTATTCTCCTCTGGAAACACACCATGATAACCATAAAATTCCATATCATGGATATAAATTTTATCCAATTACCTTACCCCCTTACCAATCATCGCATCCATCATTTTAGCCATACGCGCCATTTCTTTCACATCATGGACACGAACAAACTCACAACCCTTTTCAATACCAAGACAAACAGTAGCTCCCGTTCCCTCAAGGCGTTCCTCTACTGGCAAATCTAATACGTGCCCAATAAAGGACTTTCTCGAAGTACCTAAGAGAACCGGATAACCTAGCACATTTAACTGTTCTAAATTACGCATCGCCTCTAAGTTCTGCTCCGGTGTTTTAGCAAAACCGATACCTGGATCTAAAATAATATTCTCATCTCGCACACCAGCATTTTTAGCAATTTTAATACTGTCATACAAATCAGCAATCATATCCGCCATTAAATTACGATAATTCATATTATCACGGTTATGCATTAAAATGATGGGTACATCATAATGGGCTGCGACTTCAGCAATTTTCGGCTCCGCCTTCGCCCCCCAAATATCATTAATAATATGAGCACCAGCCTCAATTGCTTGCTTTGCAACTTCAGCTTTATATGTATCGATAGATATAGGTAATTTTACTTCTTTTGAAACTGCTTGAATCATCGGGACGACTCGCTTTATTTCTTCTTCTACTGATACTTTAGCAAAACCTGGGCGAGTAGATTCGCCACCAATATCAATAATATGAGCACCTTCACCTTGCATTTCTTTTGCGTGACGTACCGCAGCATCTACCTCGTTGTAACTACCACCATCAGAAAACGAATCTGGTGTTACATTTAAAATCCCCATAATTAATGTCTTTTCATTTAAATTCAATGTATATTCGCCGCAGCGTAAATCATAATCCCACTTCAAACTACACATCTCCTCTTCGTAATTCATTTCTGCTCCATAATTTCTCTCTTTGCATTCCATAAAGGTACATTAAACTTTTTGTAACCACTCCTACTTTACCCGGGAAATCCTGCGCTTCTATACGATAAAGCGGAACAATTTCTTGAATAGAGTTTGTTACGAAGACTTCATCCGCTGAAAGTAGCTCATCTTTTGTAAAGAAACCTTCCTTTACTTCTATATTTAATTCTTCAGCACTCTTTATAATAAACGCACGAGTGATACCATTTAAAATACCTGTCTCTAACGAAGGTGTATATAAAACATCACCTTTCACAAAAAATAGATTCGAAACAATACCCTCTGCAACATAACCTGCTTCAGTAAGGAAAATACCTTCCTTGCTCACAACATTTCCAATTTCACGCTTACCTAAAATATTATTTAAATAGTGATGAGACTTCAGGCGAAATGTCCCTTCCGGTGTATTTCGCACTTGTTTTAAAATAACACCTTCTTTTTCTACTACATCTCCTGGAGCTGTTAAAGGTTTTATAAAAACAATAACCGAAGGCTCTTCGTATATTTCCGTTTGTAATCCTATTTCATCTATACCCGCCGATACATTAAAACGTACATATGCATGCTTCAATTCATTCTTAGCGAGTAAATCTTTCAAAATAAGCATCACATCATTTTTTGTCATTGTCCATTTAATTTGCAATGTATCCAGCGCCTCTATTAAACGGTCATAATGATCATCCAATAAGAAAGGATGACCATTATAAATACGAAACGTTTCAAAAACTCCAAGACCATATAAATAACCATGATCATAAGGGGAAATTCTCGCTTCACTTGCTTCTACATACTGACCATTTACGTAAATTAACATAATGTCGCACTTGGACTGTATTTACGAATGAAATTCTGCAATAACTCTTTCCCATGAGAAGTCATAATAGATTCCGGATGGAATTGCACACCCTCTATCGGCAATGTCTTATGACGAAGCGCCATAATTTCCCCTTCCTCCGTCCAAGATGTTACCTCTAAGCAATCTGGTAACGTCTCTTTCTTAACAATAAGGGAATGATAGCGCGTCGCAGTAAACGGATTAGGAATATCCGAAAAAATCGTCTTTCCATCATGATGCATAAGCGAAGTTTTCCCATGCATTAATCGCTCTGCACGAACAACCTCTCCACCAAACACTTGTGCAATAGATTGATGCCCTAAACAAACTCCAAAAATCGGAATCTTCCCCGCGAAGTATTTAATAACTTCCATACTAATCCCCGCTTCATTAGGACTACATGGACCTGGAGAAATCATTAGAAAATCTGGTTTCATATTCTCGATATCTGAAATCGTCACTTCATCGTTACGTTTAACAACGAGCTCTTGTCCAAGTTCTCCAAGAAACTGCACTAAATTAAATGTAAAAGAATCATAATTATCAATCATTAATATCATTTCTCTCACCTAACCGTTTCTTCGCTACGTTCTTTTGCACGCCATAAAGCAATCGCCTTTTTTAACGACTCTTTATATTCATTTTCCGGATTTGAATCAATTACAATTCCCGCCCCCGCTTGTACATGAGCTTTTCCATCTTTAGCAAGAAGTGTTCTAATTACAATATTCAATTCTGTATCTCCAGAATAACCAATCCAACCGATTGAACCTGTATAAATCCCTCGGCGAACAGGTTCTAATTCCTCAATAATTTCCATTGTACGTATTTTCGGGGCACCAGTAATTGTTCCACCAGGGAATACAGCCTTCACTAAATCAAAAGCATCTTTATCTTCTTCCACCTCACCACGCACATTAGAAACAATATGCATAACATGTGAGTATTTCTCAATTACCATAAATTCATCTACTTCTACAGTGCCATATTTACAAACACGCCCTAAATCATTTCTTTCTAAATCCACAAGCATTACATGCTCTGCTCTTTCTTTTTCGTTCTCAATTAATTCTCTTGCTAATTCTTCATCCTCTTGCTCATCCGCGCCTCTAGATCTCGTTCCAGCAATTGGTCTTGTACTTACTTCAGTTCCTTGTTTCTTAATTAACAACTCTGGCGATCCACTAACAATTTGAAAATCCCCAAGCTCCAGGTAACCCATATATGGAGATGGATTAATTTCACGAAGACTTGTATAAATTTCTAGTGGATGCGTTTGTAAAGTTCTTTCTTGTCTCGTCGACAAGTTTACTTGGAACACATCACCCGCCCCAATATATTCTTGAATACATTCAACTGCCTTCATAAAGCTTGCTTCAGTAAAAGCAACTGCTTCACTTTTCTTTTCAGGACTTTCAAAAGGCACGGTCACTTCAGGCGCTTCTGTCGCCCAAAGACTCTTCCACTCATTTAACCGTTCTTTCGCCTCTTCATATTTATCTACATAATGCGTAATAACCCATAACACTTGTTCTTTTTGATCATAGACAAATACGTCATCAAATAATAAAAAGAAGATGTCAGGTATATTAATATCATCTTCCGCAAGAGAAGGCAGCTTTTCAATATAACGGATACAGTCATAACTGAAATAGCCAATTGCACCACCTTGAAAAGGCGGGTACTCTGGATTGTAGTCTGTTTTCCATTTCTCCATATATTCTTGCATTAAATCTAATGGATTCCCTCTTTTTATTGTTTCCTTACCGCTTTCACTTATATGTAACTTTTCACCCTTCCCTTGGATTACCGCTACCGGGTTTAAACCCACTATGTTATAACGACCGCCACGTCCACTTTCCAGCAAAATATGTTGCGTCTTATCCTGAGAAAGAAATTTATATTGCTTAAAGAAATCTAACTGATATGGAATAGAAAGCGCTAAAGATTTTCTTCGTTGCATATCAACACCCCGTCTTCTTTTATCCCACCCTCTTAGATGAACCAGCTCCAACTACATAAGTTATTTATATAGAGATTGATTATACTCGAAGGCTAGTGAAAATAATTTAATTATACTACCTCTTATTTTACATGAAGTTTTCTAGTCATTCACTCTTTTCCTATTTCCAATCCAAAAAGAAAAAGCATCCTTTTTCAAGGATGCTTTTTCAATCGCATTTAATTATGATTCAAATTGATAAAGTGGTGTACTTAAATAACGTTCACCGTTACTCGGGATAATAACAAGTACCTTTTTCCCTTTACCTAACTTTTTCGCAACTTCTGTTGCTGCATAAATAACTGCGCCTGAAGAGATACCAACTAAAATACCTTCCTCTTTAGCCACTCTTCTCGCATATTCAAATGCTTGCTCTGTTTTCACTTGAATAATTTCATCATATACTTCTACATCCAACGTCTCCGGAACAAATCCCGCCCCAATTCCTTGGATTTTATGTGGACCTGGTTTCCCACCAGATAATACTGGTGAATCTGCAGGTTCTACTGCATAAATTTTAATATCTTTATACGCTTCCTTCAGCACTTCACCAGCACCAGTAATCGTTCCACCTGTACCAATACCTGCAATAAACGCATCTAATTGTTCGCCCATTTGTTCAATAATTTCTGGACCTGTTGTTAAACGGTGAATTTCTGGATTTGATTGGTTTTTGAACTGTTGTGGTATAAAGTAGCCATGCTCTTTCGCTAATTCAGTCGCTTTACGAATTGCTCCACCCATCCCTTCAGGACCTGGAGTCAATACTAATTCAGCACCGTAAGCACGTAATAAATTACGACGCTCAATACTCATTGTTTCTGGCATTACTAAAATTGCATTATATCCTTTAGCAGCCGCTACCATCGCTAAACCAATCCCTGTGTTACCACTTGTTGGCTCAATGATTGTATCGCCCTCTTTTAACAATCCCTTTTTTTCAGCATCTTCAATCATAGCTAGTGCAATACGATCTTTAACGCTACTCCCTGGATTCATAAATTCTAGTTTTAAGTATATATCTGCGCTGTCTGATTCTACGATGCGGTTCAACTTAACGATCGGCGTTTTCCCGATTAATTCTGAAACTGATTGTGCCACTCGCATTCCTGTCACTCCTAACACCGAGTATTTTTATTGGTTTTATCTATATTTAGATTTTGTCAGAAAATTCCCTGTTTGTCAATCTATTCGGAGGGTTAATCCCCTTATTACAAATTCTCAATTAAATTTGTAATATCTTCTTTAGAGAACTTGTATCGTTCATTACAGAAATGACAATGAACTTCTGTTTCTTCTTCTTCTTCACGAATTTGCTCTAACTCTGTTTTACCTAAACTAATCAACACACTCTCAATACGTTCACGTGAGCACGTACAATTAAATTGAACATCCATTGTTTCTAATACTTTTACTTTATCTTCTCCAAGGACTGCATATAGTAGCTCTTCTGGAGAAAGACCTTGTTCGATCAATGTTGATACAGGCGGGATTTTTTGCAAACGATCTTCAATGAATGAAATTGTTTCTTCCTGTGCGCCCGGCATAATTTGAAGGATAAATCCACCCGCCGCTAATACGCTGTCATCTCCATTTACAAGTACACCCACACCAACAGAAGAAGGCGTCTGCTCAGAAACTGCGAAATAATACGTGAAATCTTCCCCTAGTTCTCCCGAAACGATTGGAGATTGACCGATAAACGGCTCACGCATACCAATATCTTTAATTACTGTTACAAACCCTTCTGTACCTACCGCTTGATATACACGTAATTTCCCTTGTTCCGTTCCTTCAAAATCAACATGTGGATTCGTTACGTAGCCACGTACATCTCCATTTGCATGAGCATCTACTAAGATAGGGCCAATCGGACCATTACCTTCTACCTTAATCGTTAACTTTTGATCACCTTTTAACATCGCACCCATCATTGTACCTGCAGTTAAAGAACGACCAAGTGCCGCCGAAGCTGTTCTCCATGTATCATGACGTCTTTGTGCCTCACTTACTGTATTCGTTGTACGTACACTATACGCACGTACTTCTCCATCAAACGCTAACGCTTTTACTAAATAATCTTTCATACTTATTTATTCACCTTTCTCATGCTGTAAATTTGCATTACGCTCATATAACATATACAAGCCTTTTAACGTTAAAAATGGATCTACAATATCAATTACATTCGATTCTTCTGAAATTAATTTCGCCAATCCACCTGTTGCAATAACTTTCGGTTCTTGTTTAGCTTCTTCTTTCATACGCTTAACAATACCTTCCACTTGTCCTACATAACCATAAAGAATGCCTGATTGCATCGCACTTACTGTATTCTTCCCAACAACACTGCTCGGTTTTGTAATTTCAATACGAGGAAGTTTTGCTGCCCTACTATATAAAGCCTCTGCTGAAATCATAATTCCTGGCGTAATAACTCCACCCATATAATGCTTTTCTTCATTAATATAACAATATGTAGTAGCCGTACCAAAATCAACAATAATAAGTGGACTTCCATACAATTGGATTCCCGCTACTGCATTTACAATTCGATCTGCGCCTACTTCACGTGGATTTTCATATTTAATATTTAGCCCCGTTTTTATTCCAGGCCCTACTACAAGCGGTTTAATTTTAAAATATTTTTCACACATACGTTCTAAAGCGAACATAATTGGTGGTACGACTGAAGACACAATAATACCTTTCACATCTTCAAACGAAAGACCCTCATGATCAAGTAACTGTTTTACAAGCATTCCATATTCATCTTCTGTCTTATGACGATCTGTTTCCATGCGCCAATGCTGACGAAGTTCCCCCTCTTCAAACACGCCTAGTACAGCATTTGTGTTCCCTACATCCAATACAAAAATCATATTCTCACCACTTATCTTATTTAATCTATATTTGTGTAGTATGTATAAAAACTTATAAAAACATCATATCACACATACTTATATAATCAGCTTTCCTATCCTCATCATTTTACAAAAAGATTGCTCTCTATTTCAATTTTTAATACTAGTTTTACTTAAATTACTTTATCCACTAAGCCCTTAATAGTAATTAACAAAAATCTTAACAAACAAAAAAGGAGTGACGATAGTCACTCCTTCATTTCTTACTTATCTTCTTTATCTTCATCGTCTTTCTTCATATTGATGTTTACTTTCACATCATCTGAAGATGTTGGACGCTCAGGTAATCTGCCATAATCATATAAATGATTAATTTGCTCTGCGTCTAATGTTTCTACTTCAAGTAACGTTTTCGCGATAATATCAAGCTTATCTCGTTTTTCAGTAAGAATATGTTTCGCACGAGCATAACATTCTTTAATAATTGTTTGCATTTCCACATCAATTTCATGTGCGATTGCATCACTGTAGTTTTGTTCTGAATGGAAGTCTCTTCCTAAGAATACCTGACCACCTTGTGAGCTACCAAATTGCATCGGTCCAAGCTTATCACTCATACCGAATTCCGTAACCATACGTCTTGCAATACCAGTTGCACGTTGGAAATCGTTGTGAGCACCTGTACTTGCTTCACCAAATACAATCTCCTCAGCTACTCGACCACCAAGTAAACCAGTGATTTTATCAAGTAACTCTGGCTTTGTCATGAAGTAACGATCTTCCTTCGGAAGCATTACCGCATATCCACCAGCCTGACCACGAGGGACAATTGTTACTTTATGAACGACATCAGCTTCATCAAGAACAACACCAATTACAGTATGGCCTGCTTCATGGAAAGCAACGATATTACGTTCTTTTTCAGAGATAACACGACTTTTCTTAGCTGGACCTGCAATAACACGATCCGTTGCTTCATCGATATCACTCATGTCAATCTTCTTCTTATCTCGACGTGCAGCTACTAAAGCAGCTTCGTTTAATAAGTTTTCAAGATCCGCACCAGAGAATCCTGGTGTACGAGTCGCAATTGCTCTTAAATTAATATGCTCATCAAGCGGTTTATTACGCGCATGTACTTTCAGTACAGCTTCACGGCCATTTACATCTGGACGATCTACTGTAATTTGACGGTCAAAACGACCTGGACGTAATAACGCTGGGTCAAGAATGTCTGGACGGTTTGTCGCAGCAATGATAATAATACCTTCGTTTGCACCGAATCCATCCATTTCAACAAGTAACTGGTTCAATGTTTGCTCACGCTCATCATGACCACCACCAAGACCTGCGCCACGTTGACGACCTACTGCATCAATTTCATCAATGAAAATGATACAAGGAGCATTTTTCTTTGCATTTTCAAATAAATCACGTACACGTGATGCACCGACACCGACAAACATCTCTACAAAGTCAGAACCACTGATAGAGAAGAATGGAACGCCAGCCTCACCTGCAACAGCACGTGCTAATAAAGTTTTACCTGTACCTGGAGGTCCAACTAATAGGACACCCTTCGGAATACGGGCACCAACTTCAGAAAACTTACGAGGGTCTTTTAAGAATTCAACTACCTCGACAAGTTCTTGTTTCTCTTCATCCGCCCCAGCAACATCTCTGAAACGAACTTTTTTCTTTTCATCATTATATAACTTCGCCTTACTTTTCCCGAAGTTCATAACACGGCTACCGCCGCCTTGAGCCTGGTTTAATAAGAAGAAGAATAAAATGAAGATGATGACAAACGGAATGATTGAAGTAAAGAATGTTACCCAAGCACTTGTTTCTTCTGCTGGTTGATACTTAACTTCGGCACCTTTCGCTTTATCATTGATTTTCTTTTGTAATTCCTCAGTATTTGGTGCATAAGTAACAAATTGTTCTCCTTGGCTAGAGTTATTGAATTGTCCTTTTACCTCAAATACACCATTTTTCGGTTGAAGTTGCACATTACGCACTTCACCGCTTTCTAGTTTAGTAATGAATTTGTCGTAGCTAACTGATGTCGTTTTTTGTGTCGAACCATTAAAATAGCTCACGATTCCAATTACTACTAAGAATATCAGTAAATAAAAGATGGTATTACGGAAGATACGATTCATTCCTAACCTCCTCTCACGGCATAAACACTATAGTAAATCGTAACATAGAAAAACTTTCCTATACAATTGTAAAGCCTGTATTTAATTAATTTGAGTAAACGCTTGGTTTTAATACGCCTACATAAGGAAGATTACGGTACTGCTCTTTATAATCTAATCCATATCCTACTACAAATTCATGTGGAACAGTAAATCCAACATAATCCGCTTTCAGATCAACCTTACGGCCTGTTGGCTTATCTAATAATGTAACAATTTTTACAGACTTCGCTTTACGATATTTGAATAAGTCTACTAAGTAGCTTAGTGTAAGACCACTATCAATAATATCTTCGACGATTAAAATATCGCGACCTTCTACAGAAGTATCAAGATCTTTTAAAATTTTCACTTCGCCTGTTGAAACTGTAGAGTGACCATAACTAGATACAGCCATAAAATCCATTTCAAGATATGTATCTGTTCTCTTTAATAAATCTGCCATAAATGGCATTGCGCCTTTTAATACACCAATTGCAAGAGGTACTGTGTTTTTATAATCCTCTGCAATAACTGCACCTAGTTCGCGCACCTTTTCTTGTATTTGTTCTTCAGAAATTAATACTTTTTCGATATCTTGATTCATCATTTCATTATCCTCCCGGAAGACTCCTTGCTTTTGTAGTGAATGATCATATATTTACCCTTCTTTGCCATCTCTTTCGAAATTGCAAATGCAGATCGCTTCAACAAGGGTACCCAAATAATGTTCCCACTTGCATCACAAACGACCGGCCATTCTTCTCTTTTTTCTTTTGGTACTTTCGCTTCGATAAAAATAGCTTTTATCTTTTTCGTGCCATCCATACCTTGTATTGACATGCGATCTCCATTTTCCCTAGAACGAATACGAAGTGGATATGATATATCATTATACTTAGCAACAAATACTGTTTCATTCATGTTACTTGGTATATCTTCGCTCACCTCTGTTACAAATTCATCCCCGTTCAATAGTGTAATGGTCCCGGGTACTGATAAATCTTGCAAAAAAGGAGAGACAATTTCTTGTTTAAATCTAAAGCTACACTCCTCGTATGTGCGAACAATTTTCAAATCACCTGGAAAATCAAGTGAACCTGAAGGTTGTGTCCGCTTAAAAAACTCAATCACCTTGTCAATATGTATAGAAGAAAGAGAAGATGGAATCTTATATTCATAAAGATAGTTTAATATTAGTTGAATCCCTCTTCTTTGTAAAGGCATAGACATGGATTCAAAGGCAGGAATTGATAAGCTAATTTGTTTATCACTTTTTTTTGTAATTACTTTATTCATTTTCTCAAAAGCTAATTCCTGCAAATAAGCCTCATCCTCTTGCATCTGCACGCTAAATTTTTGGAATTTCTCATGCATTTGTGGATTTTCTTCTTTTAAGTGAGGAAGGACATATTTACGTAATCGATTCCTTGTATATACTTCCTTTTTATTACTCGGATCTATACGTGGAATTAAATTTAGCTTATTACAGTAATCAACAATTTCTTCCTTCGTTACCCCAAGTAACGGCCTAATTAAATATCCATTATGAAAAGGACGCTTCACTGCAATTCCTGCATATCCTTTCGGAGTACTCCCTCTTACAAGACGCATTAAAATTGTCTCGACTTGATCATCTCCATGATGTCCAAGAGCAACATATCTTGCATCATATTTCTTCATTATTCTTTCCAAAAATGCATATCTGCATTCTCTAGCAGCAACCTGTGCATTCATTCCGTATTGCTGTTGATATTGTGATACATTAATCCTTATCGTTTCACAAATAATTCCCAGTTCTTCACAAAGGTCCTGCACAAACTGTAAATCCTCATGAGATTCATCACCTCTAAACATATGATCCACATGAGCTACTACAATTTCCAACTGTTTTTCCGCTCTTTTTTCTAATAAATAATATAAAAGGGCTAACGAGTCAGGACCACCAGAAACTCCCACAACAATTGTTGAATCATTCTTTAATACATCATGCTGCTTTACAAAGTCATCTACTTTTTCAACAAATGTATCTTTCAACTTCGCAATCACCTTTCATTAAACAAGAACAGCAACGTTAGTTACCTTGTCTATAATGGTACAACTTTTACAAACATTGTGCAAAAAAAAGATATACAAAAATTACATTTTTATCTTACATCCTCCGTGTATATTCATAAAATCAATAACATTACCTTTTCCCACAAAAAAACCTAGGTATTCACCTAGGTTTTTAAAATCAAATTATAGATAAACATTCCACTTATATTTTACTGCGCCTGCATTCCTACAATCGGAATCGTAGCCCACTTCGGCATATTTTTCTTCACTTTTGCCACCACAATAGTCATATCATCATTTATATAACCATCACAAGAGCGAATCACTTCTTCCATAATGATATCAGCAATTTCTTGCGGGTCTTCGGTTTGCAATTCTTTAATTTTCCGCTTCATCCATAATTCATGATTCTCTACATGCTGCGCGCCTTCAAAAATCCCATCGCTCATCATAATAAGGATATCGCCCGTTTTTAATTGTTCACCCACCACATCAACTTCAACATCTTCGATGATTCCCATCGGCAAATTACTTGCTTCAATTTTCAAAATATTATTCGCGCGTTTAACAAAACTCGGCGTTGATCCAATCTTTAAAAACCTAGCACTCGCATCCCGCAAATCTACCATAGCTAAATCTAATGTTGTAAACATCTCTTCTGTCGTTCTCAAAGAAAGGATTGAATTGATAGACTTAATAGCTATTTCTTCATCAATACCCGATTGGAGTATTTTTTGTAATAATTTCACCGTTTCCTTACTTTCCATATGAGCTCTTTGCCCATTACCCATACCATCACTAATCGCAAGTGCGTATTTACCAACACTTAAATCCATCATCGCATAAGAGTCACCCGAAACAAACCCACCGCCTTTTGCGGCTGTAGCCAATCCTGTATCAAGAGAATACGTCTTCGCCGAACCAAATGATATTAAACTGTGACCATTCGGATAAGAAGACTTTTCTTCATGTTTAACGACAATATTTTCTTTAAGGATATCCGAAAGCATCGGTGCAACTAACTTTTCACATTCACCATGTTCATTAGATGCAACTGGAATCAACATTTCAATATCAATACTTCCTCTATCTAAACAATAAATATCAACATGCTCTACTTCGACACCAAAATCACGGAACGCTTGCATAATCTGCTCTTCCTGCACTTGATGATTTTCACGCTCTCGTTGTATCTCCTTAGCAAAATCTTCCATAACTTTTGATACACCTAATAGTTGCTCCGCTACTATTCTACGATTTTCCTTCATTTGTTTTCGCAATTTTTGTCCCTCATAGAAGTGATCTAATTCACCCGCTACTAAATCCGTCACTTTTTTCCCTCTCACACAATGCTTGTCCCACTCACGAACTAATTTACGATTATGTTGCAGGGTTCCTTCTTCCGTTTCATTCATTATTTGTTTCATATAATCGTACGTTTTATCGAAATTCACTACCCAGCATTGATCCTTTTTAAAGCACGTTTGACATGTTTTCGCAGTAATTGTACTCAAAAACAAATCTGCTTCTGTCTCTTTATCTTCTTCCTCTACATACCCATATACAGAAAAACTATTAGATAAAGCAGCAAATACATTTGCGAATTGGTTGATTTTGTTCGCTGTAACATCACGCATCCTTCTTAAATATTGTTGTTGATCTTGCGAATGCTCTTGTGTACCTGGCATAAATTTAGCAATACGATCCAAAACAAGCTTTGGCGTTAATAAGAAGATAGCAATCGCTACACCTGACTCAATTAAAGTTGTTACAATATTTGTCTGCTTGTCTACATATAATGTAATTAAGCTTGTCCCTATTAATAAACCTAAACTAACACCTAAACGCTTCCCTTCTTTTAACAACCCACCAAGTAATCCAGAAAAAGCGAGAAGGCTAAGCTGAGACAAACTAGACACATTTGCTAAACTTAATATCAATCCTGTTACGACCCCCACTGTAGATCCTGTAGCAGCACCCGCAATAAATGCAAATACTAGTACTAAATACCTTGTAAAAATATGTTGAATAGAAGCATCATATACAAACCAATCTGTTGTACCCGTTAAAACAGATGCTAGTAATATAATCAAACAAACAATTTCTTCTGTCTCTAAAGCCTGTTGTTTTCCTTTCCTTTCCACTAAAAGCGGGACACTTTGTAAAAATATCATAGTTAATACGAAACTAAGCCCAGCCTCAATGGTACTAACGAGTAAATCGTACATGGTGACAGTTTGTTGCGCAAAATATACAACAACTAAGTGTGCGGTTAATGCGGAGATAAATACTTGAAATGGAACAAGTCCAACGGTTTTACGTGTAAATCTACTAAAGAAGATATTATAAATGAAGAAAGTAAAGATAGATGCAAAAGTAAAAAACAAATTATCTATCGAGACTGAAAGAGCTCCTCCCATTAGAGCTAAAAATGCTAGCGGCATCTTATCCCGCTTCATAACATAAACAGCAGCAAAAAACGGTAGTGCAAACGGTAAAATATTTGTTAATATATATGCTCTTCCCAAAAGAAAACCAATAACAACAATAATAAATCCCCATCTAAAGAAAACTTGTTCGAATTTCATTCGCAACTTACTCGTCCACTTTATTCCTCCAAGCTGACTCTCATTCATTGCCAATGCACTTGTATTCATAGTATTCCTTCCTGCTTTAGGCATATTTTTAACACCACCTGCATAGTTTAATTACTGTCATTATAAAAGATGATTGTTGGGATTTTTGTCAAAACAACAGTTTTCACTTTTATAATCGTTCGACTTTTTATTCGAAATAACTCTACAGATATACACGGTATGTAAGTTATCCTTGATTTTTTAATTAAATATTCAGAAAATATAGGGTGATTTTGTAGAAGTGTTGTATGTCTTAATCCATTTAACAAAAAAAGATCATGCAAATTTGCATGATCTTTTTAGATGACCCGTACGGGATTCGAACCCGTGTTACCGCCGTGAAAGGGCGGTGTCTTAACCACTTGACCAACGGGCCGTTAAAATAAATATAGCGGCGGAGGGGATCGAACCCCCGACCTCACGGGTATGAACCGTACGCTCTAGCCAGCTGAGCTACACCGCCATGTCGTCTTATTTAACGGACAATTAGTATCTTACATCAGATATTATTTAAAGTCAACACATCTTGAAAACTTTTTTAAAATATATTTTCACATATAAAAAAGCACCCTGAGCCATCACTCTGGGTACCTCTCTATATGTTAAAAACTAAACGCCTTATTATCCGCGACGTGCGCCACGGCCACCACGTTTAGACTCTGTGTTACGCTTTAAAGAAGTTAAACGATCTTCGCTATCCTTTAAGAAGCGTGCCATCTTTTGCTCAAATGTTTCTTTTGGAGCTCGGTCGTTACCGCCACCACGATTATCTCTGTTGAAAGAGCGATTATTACGTTGTGGACGTCCAGAACGTTGTTGATCACCACCGCGTTGGTATTCACCGCGTGGACGATCTCCTTCTGTTTTTTCACGTTCTTTCGCTTTTTTGATAGATAAACCAATCTTTCCATCTTTTTCAACATTAATAACTTTTACTTCTACTTGGTCGCCCACTTTTAAGTGATCGTTAATATCTTTTACATAGTTATCAGCAACTTCACTAATATGAACAAGACCAGTTAAGCCTTCTGGCAGCTCCACAAAAGCCCCAAAATTTGTAATACCTGTTACTTTACCCTGTAACTTGCTGCCTACCTCGATTGACATAAAAAAAATGCTCCTCCTTAGTGGTTAAAAAGTCAAATTTTACTTTATTATATATAATCCTAAAATATAGTGTCAATAAGACATACTCTACTTCGAAACAGGAAAAATTATCTCCCCTTTACCAGAGAAGAAATAATCCCTTCTAGCAATCTTTAATACGTACTCTTCATCATTTAACTTTTGAACTTCGTCTTTTAGACTTTTTTCTTTATTCGTTAATGAATCCAGTTCTTTTTTCATGTCCTTAACTTTTGCTTCTTTTGCTTTAATGGAACTGTTTTGTTGATAAAACGTTACACTAATACTCGCAATAATTGTAAAAGTAAAGACAAGAAAAACCGCTAAACGGCGATAAAGTCGCTTCCTGTTCTCATCCGTTTGTATTATATGCTCTTTAACAGGATTTGGACTCTGTTTTTCGATTGTTCTTTGTCTCAGTTCCCTCATTTCCGAGGTCCCCCTAACTTCTTTTTTATACGCTCCCATATTTGGAAGATATGTCCCTTCAATTTTGCTATATATTGCAGGAACCCTATATGTTTCACTATAAAAAGTTTAACACGATTAGGGAGAAGTTTCCATATGAGCGAAGCAATAAATCGAACAGGCCAGAAAAAAACTTTCCATATGAAAAGTAATATCCAAATCACAATTTTCCATAACACATGTCCAATTGAAAGCAGTATACGAAATAAGAATAATATAAATGCAATAAATAGCTGCGCTATAATAATAACAGGTTTTATCATGAGTAGCTGTATAATTCGAACAAAAAAATATGTTGTTTGCATAAAAATATAGATGAGAAAATTTAACAGCTTCATGTATAGTGCTTTCAGTAAGCTTTGATATGCCGCAAAACCACATAACAATGCCAAAAACACATATATACGTAGTTCAGCTTCATTTACGAGAAGCAATACATAAAAGACGAATAATGCTTGGACAATCCAAAATAATATATCTTGTATAAATACAAGCCAACGTTTACGTTCTTGGCGCTTTAAAAAACGTTGATATGTATCTAAAGACGCTCCAATCCAAGCACCCATTCCAATCATTGAAAGCATTGTATACAACTGAATTGTTAGACTCATTTAAACAACTTACTAAAGAAACCTTTAGTTTTTTCTCCTTGATTTTCATCAATATACAGCATCTCATTAACTTTCCCTTTAATCGACACAATACCTTTTTCTACATCTAAATTTTTCATTTGTAAATTTTGACCACGAATCGTTAAAAAACCCATTACGGTCTCTAGCAAAAACTCTTCGCTATCAAAACTCTCTACCTGCTTCACACCGGTAATATCAATTATACGCCTGCCACGCATAATAATGTCATGTTCTACAGAAACATTTTGTTGATTAGAAGACGTAGGTGAGTAACCATTATTCACGTAAATCCCCCCATAGGTTTTTACTAGCTAATAGTAATGTATGAGGGGATACATAATTTTAGAACAAGCCTTCTTCCGCTTTTACTTTTTCTTCACGAACTAAGCTATACATATTTGCTGCATCTTCTTTTTTAGTTGTTTCTTTCAATTCATTTATTTTTACAGTCACTATTTTTTGACCAAAACGAATTGTTAATTCATCAGCTACTTTCACATCAGAACTCGCTTTTGCCACTTGACCATTAATAGATATTCTTCCTTGATCAGCTACTTCTTTCGCTAATGTTCTTCTTTTAATTAAACGTGACACTTTTAAAAACTTATCTAGACGCATATCAAATCCCCCTATTAACGCTCTGTTTGTTTCGCTTCTTCCCATAAAACATCTAACTGTTCTAATGATAAATCTTCCATCTCTTTATTCATTTCAGCTACTTTTGCCTCCATGTATAAAAAACGACCAGTAAATTTCTCATTAGTTGAACGTAACGCCTCTTCTGGATCTATTTTATAATGACGGGCTATATTAACAAATGCAAATAGTAAATCACCAAACTCACCTAGCATCTTTTCCTCATCCATGTTTGTAACTTCTTGCTGGAACTCTTGCCATTCTTCCAAAGCTTTCTCTATCATCGGCTGCACATCAACCCAATCAAATCCAACCTTACCAGCTTTCTTCTGAATTTCAAAGGCGCGTAGTAACTGCGGCAAACTTTTAGGAACGCCATTTAAAACAGATTCTTTCACGAATCCTTTTTCTTGTTTTTTAATTTCTTCCCAATTGGCAATCACTTCATCAGCATTGTTTACATCCGTATTTCCAAATACATGTGGATGGCGACGAACCATTTTCTCAGATAGAGTTCGAATGATATCATCTATAGAGAACCAACCTTCATCTTCTCCGATTTGAGCATGAAGCATAACTTGTAATAATATATCACCTAATTCTTCTACTAAGTGATCATCATCCTCTTCATCAATTGCTTCCAACACCTCATAAGCTTCCTCAATTAAATATTTCTTTAATGATTGATGCGTTTGCTTTTTATCCCACGGACAACCATTTGGACCACGCAGGTCTGCAATAATTTCTCTAAGAACATCAAACTGTTGATACAAGGACGCACGCTCCTGAACAGGTGGCACGTACACACTTGTTAAATTATTCAATTCCGTTTCATGATCTAACATGTACAACGGTACCTTCTTTACTTGTTCAAATGAAGTTCCTGCAGCTGTTACGATATACACTTCATAATCATCTGGCAACATCTCCATTAATGTTAATTTCACATCAGATGCAACGAATGCATCATATACTTGGCAAAAGATTAAATGTTGACGTAATTCTAATTGCCCTCTTTCAAATGATGTAGCATCAAGTAATTGAAATCCTTCAATCGGGTCAATTTTTAGGCTTGCAAACATAGGATCAAGGAAACTTTGTCCACCCTCAATTCGCACTTCAACATTTGAAACGTCTCCTTTTTCCAACAATAGCTGAACTGTTCTTTCTGCTACAAGTGGATGTCCCGGAACCGCATAGATAATTTCTGTACCTTCAGCTTGTTCTAGCAATTTATTCGCAATTGTTTCATATACAATTTCAAACGTATCATGTGCTTCATATACAGCATCAAAAGCCGTATATTGTATGCCTTCTTTCTCTAATTCTTCTATAACCGGATGTTCCTTCGTTCTAACAAACAGATGGTCTGCTTCTTTTATTTTTCGATATACACCCATCGTTAGCTGATCTAATTCACCAGCACCTAAACCTAAAACAGTAATGATTCCACTCACAACCTGTCACCTCTATCCACTCTTCTTCAATGAACCTTCTTTTTTCTCTTGTTTCATAACAGTTCCTAATTCTTTTTTTGTAAATACACGTAATTTTAAAATAAAAAACATATATGTCAATCCGCCGATGGCTACACCTAACAACGCTTCAAGCGTCGCGCTCGCTCTATGTTCCGTATCAATTACTAATCCAGACATCTGCAACACACGCGTGAACATCATTAATACAAATCCCATACAGATACCACTAATTACTACACCTAACATATTTCGCTTATTGATAAGTGACCCTGATACAGCTCTCATAAGCAACAAACTATTTAGTCCAGAAATTATGATTAACGCACATAAAGTCGCTAAGGCTGCCCCTTTCACACCAAAATAAGGCATGAATATATAATTTAACGCTAACTTTAAGCAACCTCCAAATACAACAAATAATGCTGGCTTAAATGTTTGTCCCAACCCTTGTAAAATAGAAGCCGTCGTAATTGACAATGAACTAAATAAAATAGATAAAGATAAAATAGATAAAACATCTGATCCATCACTATTTTCAAACAACATAATATTCGTAGGTTGAATAATACAAGTTAGTCCAATAGCTGCTGCAAATCCAATAACAAATGTTATTTTCATTGCTAACTTTACCTTTTCTTGAATAAAGGAAAGATCTCCTCTTTCCTTCGCCGCTGTAATAATTGGAATAAGTGATAACGAGAAAGAAGTCGTCACAACAGTACCTAATTGCATTAGCGGAATACTTCTATCATAAACACCCTTTAATACTTTTGCACTTTCAGCCTGTTCTCCCGCACCAATAAGTAAAGTGTACAAGGACATTGAATCAGCCATCTGTATAAAAATAAGCACTAAATTACTAACACAAATCGCTAACCCCTGCCAAAAAAGGATTTTAATTATCTTCCTTTTACCCTTAATTCTCGCTACACGTTTAAAAAATATGGAACGAAAATCTCGACGCATATACAACATAAGTACAATAATCCCAATAAGTCCACCCGCAATTGAGCCTAACATAGCCCCTGCACCAACTGTATATAAATCAAATCCGTGAGCAATTAGGAATAGCGATAAAAATACAATAATAGAAACTCTAATTGTTTGTTCTATTACTTGCGAAACAGCCGTTGGCATCATATTATTGAACCCTTGAAAATACCCTCTTGCTACAGACAAAAACGGCATCAATAAGAACGAAAATGAAATAACACGTAGCAACTTATCTAAGTGCATATCGCCCATAGCTATCGCGATTGTTTCGGCCCCAAAAAACAATGTAAAGAAACCTATAAAACCAATTCCTAATAAAAACCAAAAAGATACACAAATAATTTCTTCTGCTTCTTTCTGTTTTCCCCACTCTAGTCGTTCTGCAACCATTTTTGAAATGATAACAGGAAACCCATAAGTAGCTAAAATTAAACAAAATCCATAAAACGGGTAAATTTGTTGGTAAATATAAAAACCAATATCCCCTGCTATATTTTGATATGGAATACGGTAAAAAGCGCTTAATACTTTTGTAACAAAACTTGCAATCGTTAATATAATAGCCCCACGCCAAAAGGCTTGATACTTCTTCGCTTCCATACAAGAAAACTCCTTTTTCTATTCTCACCTCTCGTATTATATCATAAAGAAAAGCACAAACTCCCTTACCACCACGGGTAATACTAGGTCCCTACACGTTAAAAATATTCAACGAAAAAAGGTAGCAAAGCGCTACCTTCATTCAATATACATATATCTCCAAATAATTGATTTCTCAAAAAGAAAGATCATAATTAGGAAAGATTGCTACTTCTAAAACCAATATACCCTTACTGTTCCATTTGTTTCGCTAAGAAACTGGCAGCAGTATTAACCGCTTTATGCTCGATTTCGCTTATAATAGCTTCTTTTGAAAAAATAATGACGGCTCCAATTGGGTCTCCGTTTGCAACAATCGGTCCAACTGTATAAGAATGAACCTTTTCTGTTACACCATCGATAATGGAAATATCACTTTCGTCCGTCATAATAACAGACTTTCTTTCTTCCATCGTTTTTTCGATTAGATCGCCAACACTTTTATTTAAGTATTCTTTTTTCGATACGCCTGATACTGCGATGATAGAATCTCGGTCACAGACAAGCACATTATGTCCTAAGCTGTCATATAAAGCCTCAGCATATTCCTTTGCAAAATCACCTAGTTCACTAATTGGAGAATACTTCTTTAAAATTACTTCTCCATCGCGATCAACAAATATTTCTAGTGGGTCTCCTTCTCGAATACGTAAAGTTCTACGAATTTCCTTTGGGATTACTACCCTGCCTAAATCATCAATTCGACGTACGATTCCAGTTGCTTTCATTCTAATGCTGCCTCACTTTCTACTGATGATCAAAGTGGTGAATTTACCTGTTCATGTAAAAATCACCAACTGTTAGACATAGTATTTTACACATTAGTTCTTCTATGCACGTCGAATTGTATTTTTTTATCTTATTTTAGGCATTTATTACTTCTTTTTTCACATCTGGTAAGCCTTTTAATAAATTTTCAGCAATTGTTAACCACTTCGATGTCTCTAAGCCATTTGTTTTCATAACAATTTTCAATTGTGATCCTTCCATTCCTAGACCGATCATACGCCCAAAACTATTTCCGAGCATGAATAATTTTCCACCATCAATATTTTGACTTGCTTGTTCAGAAAACAGGAATGTTACTTCAAATTTATTCTGCTTAATTAACTCAATTTGTTCTTTCATTGCCAACACTTTAATATTTGCAATTTGTAATAAATAACCAACTTCTTGTGGGTAATCACCGAATCTATCGATCATTTCTTCCTGCAATTCTTCAATATCCTCAATTGCAGAAACACCTCTAAATTGTTTATACATCATAATTTTTTGCTTACTATCTGAAATATAAGCATCTGGTAAGTATGCATCTACCTCTAAGTCAATTTCAACATTAACTGTATTTTCAGCCCCATCTGTTCCTCTTCGCTGTTCAATTGCATCTTTTAACATTTGAGAATACAGATCAAATCCGACAGAATCAATAAACCCATGCTGTTCTGCTCCTAACAAATTACCTGCTCCACGAATAGATAAATCTCTCATCGCAATTTTGAAACCAGATCCAAGTTCTGTGAACTCTTTAATTGCTTGCAGACGCTTCTCTGCAACTTCTGACAGCACTTTGTCACGTTTATAGGCAAAGTATGCATATGCAACACGATTAGAACGTCCAACACGCCCACGAAGCTGGTACAACTGTGATAACCCCATACGATCTGCATCAAATACAATTAACGTATTTACGTTCGGAATATCTACACCCGTCTCAATAATTGTTGTACTTACAAGAACATCATGCTGTCCTTCTAAAAATGATAGCATAACAGACTCTAATTCACTTTCGTTCATTTTCCCATGTGCGTACGTTACGCGAGCATCTGGAACTAACATCGAAATTTCATCTGCTTTTCTTTCAATATCCTCTACACGGTTATATAGGAAGTAAATTTGACCGCCTCTTGCAAGCTCTCGCTCTATCGCCTCTCGCATTAATGCTGGATTATACTCTACTACATACGTTTGGACTGGGAAACGATTTTCTGGCGGTGTCTCAATAACAGATAAGTCGCGCACACCAAGCATAGACATATGAAGCGTCCGCGGAATCGGAGTTGCCGTTAATGTTAATACGTCAACATTCGCCTTCAATTGTTTAATTTTTTCTTTATGCGTCACACCAAATCTTTGTTCTTCATCAATAATAAGAAGCCCTAAATCTTTATAAGTGACATCTTTAGATAAAATACGATGTGTTCCAATTACAATATCTATTGTGCCATCCTTTAAGCCCTTAATCGTTTCATTTTGTTGCTTTCTCGTACGGAATCTACTTAATAATCCTATATTGATTGGATAATCTTGAAAACGCTCTCGAATTGTTTCATAGTGTTGCTGCGCAAGAATCGTTGTCGGTACTAAAATCGCAACTTGTTTTTCATCCATAATTGCTTTAAATGCCGCACGAATAGCCACTTCCGTCTTTCCATACCCTACATCACCACAAAGGAGCCTATCCATCGGGCGTCCGCGTTCCATATCTTTTTTAATCTCGTCAATAGAACGTAACTGATCCTCTGTCTCTTGATATGGGAAAGATGATTCGAACTCTTGTTGTTCTGCCGTATCTGGCGTATATGCATAGCCTTTTGAAGCTTCGCGCTCAGCATATAGTTTAATTAGGTCATCCGCAATGTCTTGTACAGATTTTTCAACTTTCGTTTTAACCTTTTTCCAATCATTTCCGCCTAATTTGTAAACTTTCGGATCCTTACCTTCAGACCCTACATATTTTTGGACTTGATCAATTTGTTCAATTGGAACGTATAACTTATCATTACCTTGATATTTAATATTTAAATAATCTTTATGAACACCATTAATCTCTAATGTCTCAATACCTAAAAATTTACCTATACCATGATTTACGTGAACTACATAATCTCCAACTTTTAATTCCGAATAACTTTTAATACGTTCAGCATTCGATAACTTTTGTTTACGTTGTGATTTTTTAACTTTCTTATGAAAAAGCTCCTTTTCAGTAATGACAACAAGCTTTTGCATCGGCATTTCAAACCCTGCATGTAAATCACCTACAGCAATTTGTAGCCTTCCAGGCAATAAGATATCTGTGCCTTCTACAATATCTGCCTCAATATCATAATCACTTAAAATGTGTTGTAATTTCTTCACACGTTCATCATCTGTTCCAAGTACAACAGTCGTAAAATGCCCTTCATTCCATCTATCAATTTCTGTTTTTAACAAATTCATCTGTCCATGGAAATCTTGCATTGTTTTACATGTTACATTTACAATATTTTGCGGATGTGTGTGTGCGATATGACGCAAGAATAACGTTAAATATACAAAACTTCTTTTTTTATGATGAAGAAACCCCTCAAATGCGTGAGAGAAAGATAAATCTTGAATAATTGTTCCTTCACCAAGAAGTGATATATACCATTCCGCCTCTTCTGTTTCAAGATGTGATGCTGTTTCTTGAATACGGGAAATCTCATCTAAAATTACAACACCATCTTCTGGTAAATAATCTATCAGACTAGCAGGTTCTTTATAGAAAATAGATAAGTATTTAAACATCTGTTCTATACTTTGCCCGTTTTTCAACATCTCAATTTCATGACTTACCGTCTCAAGCACTGTAGTCTTTAGTTTATCATCAGAAAGTTTTTGCATCGTCTTAGTCAAACCTTCTTCAAGATGCTGAATTCCTGATTTTAATTCTTCCTGTGAAAATAAAAACTCTGTTGCCGGACCAAACCTAACGCTTTCTTTTTTACCTTGAGAACGCTGTTCATCCACATCAAATAATCGAATAGAATCGACTTCTGTATCAAAAAATTCAATACGAAATGGTAGTTCTTCAGTTAAAGGATAAATATCTAATATTCCCCCGCGTAAACTGAACTCCCCTGGAGCTTCTACCATCGACTTACGTTCATAGCCAATATGATGTAAAGTATGCAAGAGCGCATCTAAATCAATCTCTTGCCCTAGATTGATTTCAACTTGCTTTTGCTTCCACAATTCTTTTATTGGTAAAAATCTACGCAATCCTGCCACTGGCGCTACAATGATTCCATTCTCTCCCGCAGCCAAGCGATTTAACACTTCTATACGTTGCGCCTTCAATTCTGGACTTGCAACCCCAATTTCCGATGCTATCAGTTCATTCACTGGATATAGCCACACATCTTTTTCACCAAGTAACGCCACTAAATCTTCATGTACTTTTTGTGCTTGGTATAAGTTATGTGTAACGATTAATTGTGATTTTTTTGTTTTTTTATATAAAGCCGCCATTAATAATGAACGAGAAGACGTTGCCATCCCTGATATAAGTTGTTCTTTTAACCCATCTTCTAATCCATTAATAACCGATTGTATCTCTTCATTTTTATAAAATTGCTCTAATAAACCTATCATTTTTAAAACTCCTCTCAACATAAAGAGCAAGTCATTCTATTTTATGCAAATATTTTGGAAAAGGAAAACAGAAAAATGCTTTGGACATGCCAAAGCGACAACATTTTATTGCAGAAATTTTTCATACTCATAATACTCAGGATAAGATGCGAGCGTTTCTTGACACGATTCACAAATTGTTTTTATATATATATTTCCATTCTCATGAAAATGAATCATCTCTACTACTTCTTGCTCTGTTAGTTGAAATAAAACGTCGCTATATACTTTTTCTGCGTTAATGGAGCCTACATTACCTCCGCAGTGTCTGCAATAATAATACCCTTCCATACTAGCCTCCTAAAAATTCAATTACTACTAGTATGGGTAAAACAAAAGAGAAATATTCCCAATCTCATTTTTAACTATTGAAAGTATTCATGATTTGGAGAAAAGGCTTATTTAGCCACTCTTCACATGCATCCGCTGCTTTTTCAATAGAATGGTTAACATCCGGAATCTCTTCAGATGTAAAGCGTCCTAATACATAATCGACTACCTTCATTCCATTTTTCGGGCGATCGATTCCCATACGGATACGTTGAAATTCTTGTGTTCCTAGGTGCGAAATCGTTGACTTTACACCATTATGTCCACCAGCACTACCTTTCATGCGAAGACGCAATTTACCTACAGGAATGTCTAAATCGTCGTACATAACAACGAAGTCCTCAACATCAATTTTATAATAATCCATGAGTGGACGAATACTTTCCCCAGATAAATTCATATATGTTAGCGGCTTTAATAAGATTACCTTTTCTCCATTAACAAACCCTGCACCAAATACACCTTTAAATTTTTGTTCATTCAAAGAAATGTTCCAACGCTTCGCAAGTTCATCAATGGCCATAAATCCAATATTATGCCTTGTTAATTCATATTCTCTACCTGGGTTCCCAAGTCCTACTATCAATTTCATTCTTGTACCACTACTTTCTTTTTTCGATACGAAAAGACGTAACCAAAATTGGTTACGTCTCATTCTATCCAATTAATTGAATAATACACTCACAGATTCTTCTTCGTATACACGAATGATTGCTTCTCCAATTAATGGAGCAACTGAAAGTTCATGTACTTTGTCGATTTTCTTCTCTTCTGGTAATACGATAGAGTTCGTTACAACTAACTCTTTAATATTTGAATTTTGAATACGCTCAATTGCTGGGCCAGATAATACTGGGTGTGTACAGCAAGCATATACTTCAGAAGCACCGTTCTCAACAAGAGCGTTTGCTGCTAATGTAATTGTACCAGCTGTATCAATGATGTCATCAATTAAAATCGCTGTTTTTCCTTCAATATTACCGATAATGTTCATTACCTCTGATACGTTCGGGCGAGGACGACGCTTATCAATAATAGCGATTGGCGCTTTTAGACGATCTGCCATTTTTCTTGCACGAGTTACACCACCATGATCAGGAGACACGATTACAATATCTTTAAGACCTTTTGTTTCAAAGTAATCAGAAAGAATCGGTACACCCATTAAGTGGTCGATTGGGATATCAAAGAACCCTTGAATTTGTGGAGCATGTAAATCTAGAGTGATTACACGAGTTGCACCTGCTGTTTCAAGCAAGTTTGCTACAAGTTTCGATGTAATTGGTTCACGAGAACGCGCTTTACGGTCTTGACGCGCATAACCATAATAAGGAATAACAATATTAATTGTTTTCGCAGATGCACGTTTTAATGCATCGATCATAATAAGTAATTCCATGATATGTTCGTTTACTGGGAAGCTTGTAGATTGAATAATGAATACATCGCAACCACGGATACTTTCTTCAATGTTAATTTGAACTTCTCCATCACTAAAACGATCAACAGAACATTTTCCTAGTCCTACTCCAATATGCTTTGCAATCTGCTCAGCAAGTTCCTTATTAGAGTTTAAAGAGAATACTTTCAAATTAGAATTTAGATATTGAGTCGACATCTAGATTAACCCTCCACATTATGATTTTTTCTTATTCAGCAATTGATCAACATAGTCTTCTTTGTTAACTTGACGTGCACGTGCTACCGATAATGCTTTTGATGGAACATTCTCTGTAATTGTAGAGCCTGCTGCCACATAAGCACCATCTTCAACTGTTACTGGAGCAACAAGGTTTGAATTACATCCAATAAATACCCCATTACCAATCACAGTTTTGAATTTATTCTTACCGTCATAGTTCACCGTAATTGAACCACAACCAAGATTCACGTCTTCTCCAACTTGTGCATCCCCGATATAACTCAAGTGTGAAGCTTTACTTCTATTACCAAAGACAGTTTTTTTGATTTCCACGAAGTTTCCAACGCGTACTTCGTCTCCAATAACTGAATCTGGGCGAATGTGTGCAAATGGACCAATCGATACTTCTGTACCAAGTTTACTATCATGTACAGTAGATTGACGAATTGTCGTACGATCTCCAATTTCACTATCACGAATTACTGTATGCGGTCCAATTTCACAATCAGAACCAATTACAGTGTTCCCCTCAATAATTGTTCCTGGATGAAGAACTGTATCACTACCGATAATTGCATCAGCAGAAATATAAGTGTTACTTGGATCAATAATTGTAACACCATTTACCATGTTCTTTCGGTTGATACGGTTTTTCATAATAATTTCCGCTTGCGATAGAGCGACTCTGTCGTTAACACCTAACGTTTCATCGAACTGCTCTGTTTGATAAGCTGATACGATATGACCTTCATTTTTTAAAATCTCAATAACATCTGGAAGGTAATATTCACCTTGTACGTTATCATTTGAAACTTTAGAAAGTGAAGCAAATAAAGCCTTATTATCAAAACAATACGTACCTGTATTGATTTCTTTAATAGCTAATTCTTTCTCATTTGCATCTTTATGCTCAACAATCTTTTCAACATGACCATTCTCATTACGAACAATACGGCCATATCCAGCAGGTTCTTCTATGTACGCTGTTAGCACCGTCGCCATTGCTCCTGCTTCTTTATGTTGCTGAAGTAATGCTTCCATCGTTTCAGCAGTTATTAGCGGCGTATCCCCACAAATAACTAAAGTTGTTCCTTCTTCATTTGCAAGTACACTTGCAGCTTGATCTACAGCATGTGCTGTACCAAGTTGTTCTGCTTGTAATGCAAACTCACTTACGTTTCCTAGCTGTTCTTGTACCATTTCAGCACCATGCCCAACAACCGTTACAAGTTTCTGCAATCCTAATTGAGATACTTGATCGACTACGTGTTGTACCATAGGTTTTCCACATACAGGATGCAGCACTTTGTATAGCTTAGACTTCATACGTGTGCCTTTACCTGCAGCTAGAATCACTGCAAATCTGTTTGACATATAGACCCTCCATCGCAACCTATTTATCCATTAAAGATATTATCCTAAATCATCATATATTTCAAGAAACACATTTTAACTATTAAATTTTACCATAATTCTTATAAGATGTTTTACTCTTTAGTATCTTTTTTAAGAAATAAGCTATACTATTTAAAATGATTTTGAAAAAATTAGTAGTTTCTTCTTTTTATGTTAATGAATTATGAAATTTTCAAATATAAAGCAAAAAAAACAAACTCCTGTAAATGCTTACAGGAGTTTGCTACAAAATTATAAGGCTTTTCGTCAAAGCCCTTTTCATTCGAATTTTACGAAGCACCTGCTTCTTCAAACTCAACCTCTTCTAACTCGCCTAAACGATGATACTCTGTTAAAACCGCATCTTGAATTTTAGAGCGTGTACCAGAATTAATCGGATGTGCAATGTCACGGAACTCTCCATCTGGAGTACGTTTACTTGGCATTGCTACAAATAATCCATTATTACCATCAATTACACGAATATCATGAACAACAAATTCATGGTCCAAAGTAATAGAGGCAATTGCTCTCATGCGGCCTTCTGTGTTTACGCGGCGTAATCTTACGTCAGTCACTTCCATCTTGTGTTCACCACCCTTTTCTAAATAAGCGATATATTTGTATAAATTCCACAAATTTTCTATTTTCCCTTTAATTTTTTAAAAATTTTTAAGATAAAAATTTTTAATGTAGTTGAATATAGAGATTAGTGGAGGTTATCGCTTACAAAAGGTTACTTAACTAGGGCGATTACTTCAATTTCAACGGAAACATCTTTCGGTAATTTTGCTACTTGCACACAAGATCGAGCTGGTTTATGAGTAGAGAAATAAGAGCTATATACTTCATTCACAGCATTAAAATCATCCATGTCCTTTAAAAATACTGTTGTTTTTACGACTGTATCAAATGAAGCACCCGCTTCCTCTAATACCGCTTGTAAATTTTGAAATACTTGTTCTGTTTGTACTGTTACATCTCCTGTTACAAGCTCCCCATTTTCCGTTAATGGAATTTGTCCTGAGCTATAAAACATATTATTTACAATAATCCCTTGTGAGTAAGGTCCAATCGCTTGTGGTGCCTTGCTTGTTTGAACAACTTTCATACTTTTCACCCTTTTATTATTTATTTTACTCTTTAAAAATAGTGTACGAAAGGCAGTTTGTCCATCTATTTTATAATCTATAAATAAAATAAAAAAAGATAGAGCTATCTGCTCTACCTTTTATTCAGCCTCTACAAGCCCTTCATCAAATGGTGCAAGAGAATAATTCCCTTTTTCCACTTGAATCGTTTTTTCTTTCACATCAACTTCCGATAGACGAATTAATGATACAAAATTATTAATTAGTCGTTCTTCAATATCTGTGGATTCTACTAATACACCAATACCAACAACATTAGCCTTGAACTCTTCTAACATACTCATCATACCTTGAATCGTTCCGCCAGCTTTCATGAAGTCATCAATAATTAAAACATTCGATCCTTCTGGAAGGCTGCGTTTTGCTAACGTCATTGTTTGAATTCGTTTAGAAGAACCCGACACATAGTTAATACTAACAGTCGGACCTTCTGTTACCTTATTATCTTTCCTTGCAATTACAACTGGTACATCTAAGTAATTTGCCACTGCATAAGCAAGTGGAATCCCTTTCGTTGCCACTGTCATAACCGCATCAATTGATTGCCTAGCAAAAACAGAAGCAAACAAACGACCTGCGCCATTAATATGGCGAGGATTACTTAATAAATCTGTCATGTATAAGTAACCGCCAGGCAAAATACGATCTGGATTTTCAAATAAGCCACAAAGCTCATCAATAATTAGATCTGCCTCTTCTTCACTTATATACGGTATATATTTCACTCCTCCTGCTGCTCCTGGTATCGTTTGCAATGTGCCGACCCCTTGTTGTTCAAACGTTTGCTTAATAATAACTAAATCCTCACTAATGGAAGACTTAGCCGATTGATACCTTTCAGCAAAAAAAGTGAGAGATACTAGCTGACGAGGGTTTTGTAGCAAGTAATAAGTCATATCGACTAATCTTGTACTTCTTCTAATTTTCATACTCTCACCTCAAATCACGAATATTCTAAACAAATCATAACGTATTATACGTCTTTATTCAAGCGTTTCTCGCTCTCCTAATAAACGTACCGCATAGACCTGTTCACAAAATCCTTTTAATCCGTTATAAATGCGATGCATTCGAGAATCATGGTGTACAAGTCCAAATACAGTTGGACCACTTCCACTCATCAATACAGCATCCGCTCCGAATCGCTTCATCTGTGATTTAATACGTGCAACTTCAGGATGCATTCCAAATGTTACATCTTCTAAAACGTTACCAACAGTATCACAAATCCCTTTATAATCTCCAGAATTTATGACATCAACCATTTTATCTACATTTGGATGTGTAACTCGATTTAACTTTAAATTTCCATACACATCAGCAGTAGATACACCTATATGTGGTTTCGCTAAAATAACCCAACAAGAAGGCGGAGTCTTTATATGCTCAATTTTCTCTCCTCTTCCAGTGGCAATTGCTGTGCCGCCATATACACAGAAAGATACATCTGATCCAATTTCTGCGCCAAGCTCTGCTAACTCATCAATTGTAAGCCCTAAATTCCATAATTTATTAAGACCACGTAATGTCGCTGCTGCATCACTACTTCCACCTGCTAATCCAGCTGCTACTGGAATCGTTTTTTCAATAGTAATAGATACACCTTTTTTTACATTAAACTTCTCTTTTAATAATTTCGCTGCCTGATAAGCTAAATTTCGTTGGTCGTCTGGGACATACCGATTATGGGATAAAATTTCAATACGGTCTTCTGCTAATTCCGTTAGTTCTAGACGATCTGCTAAATCAATGGTTGTCATAATCATTTTCACTTCATGATATCCGTCTTGTCTTTTTCCCAGTACATCTAACGACAGATTAATCTTTGCTGGTGCTTTCACTAGTAGCTTCAATCTATTCACCCACTCTATGTACTCAATCTTTTATCGTTTATTTTACCATAAATTTATAGTAAGACGATGACACTTCCCTAATTATAACGAAAAGCATTCAGAATGAAACTACTTATGTAAAATGATGGCACCTTTTAGAGTACAAAAAGCCGAGGAATGTCTCCTCGGCTACCGTAGCATAGAAAGTATCTTACAACTACTGGTTTCGTTTCATTAATTGCTGTTCTGCAATTTCTATAGCACGTTTCACCATGTTACCAGCATCTTTCGCACGAATTCCGCCCCATCCTTCTTTCTGAACAACATCATAAAAGCCAAGCTCTTTTGCTAGCTCTTCTTTAAATTGGTTTGACATGACACCTCTTCGTCTACTCAATGCAGAGTCCCTCCTTATTTTGCTACGGTATAGTTAGTATGCAAAATAATATAGCTTTTCATTTATGGGAATATATGTAATGATATATGGATTATAAAATGACCTCATCATGAGGGTCTCCATAAAATGTTAACTCTACTGTCTCTGTTAAAACATCTGCATAACTATAAGATACACGTTGCAACGCATCTTCTTGTTGATCCAATTGTACAACAAAAACAGAACGGTATGTTTCTGCTAGTACACCTGATTGCTCCACAGTTTTTCTTCTTCCACTATTTGCTTTTAACATAAGTCGCTGTCCAAGATGGTGATCTAATTCGCTTTTAATTTCATCTAAACGTTTTGACATATACTTCGCTACACCTCGCTGTAATTTAGATTGAACACTTAAAACACGATATATCTATCCTAATTATTAACCTCGATTCACAGCTAATATCATCTTGCGTTTGAATAGATAGAAGAAATACTATATTGTAAAAGTATCATTACGTAGTCTGTACGTTCTTGTCTCTTTTTATCCAAATTCATTTAAATCCTTCCATACAAAAAAGCAAGATACATATGTACCCTGCTTACTCTTCGTAATGTTGAAAAGGTAATCCCGTTCGTAAAATCCCTCTCGTTTCAATTCCACCTAGTCCCTTTTCACCAGTAATTGTATTACGTACGACATCCCATACATTGACTCTCTCCATAAATGAAGTAAAACTAATTTTACCAACTACATATACAGGATCTAGTGCATGAATATTAATTCTAGATGGTGAACTAGCGAAATTGGCCCCTGCACGAATTAGTGCCTCAAAGTGCGATTGACATGCCCCAGCAAAAATAACAAGTTGATCCAATGATGGATATTTTTTTCGCACTTCTCGAACAGCCTGTACAAAATGCCTTGAATGCCTATATGCCGCTAAATCTCCCTTCACTCCTTTCGATTTTGTATATGCATCATGCCCCGTAATAACGAGAATGTCTGGGCGAAAGTGATCTATTAAGTCTACTACTTTTTCATGCATCTCCGTTTCTTTACAATGAATACCTTGTACAGGAACGCCAATTTTGTTATATAAGTCTAAGCACTTGCGCAAATATAAAGGGTCTCCATCTATATGCAATACACGTCCCGGCATTTGAAAATAATTCACCTCACTTGTGTATCCACCAGTTGAAGTATGTTCATGCCTTTGTTTCATTAACACATAATCTTGTTGAAACAAACGATACGTGCGCTCCATTGTTTCTTTCTCACGCTTCACCCTTTTTTTATGTTCTCGTTGATCTATACTAATTAAATCTTCAAGTGGCGCATCCGCCACCAGTCTAATTTCCTCTCCAAACAATATAGCTATCTCGCCTTTTATTTCTATAATACGAAAAAGAATATCCCTCTTATGAGAATATCGTTCCACTAATTCTCCAACATGTAAAGCCATTCTCCTACCTCCAAACTCATTAGGCCATCTTACCTGTTTTTAAAATATGAATTTAGAGGGAGAAAGGTGACAAAAGGGACAGTTCAAGTTGAACTGTCCCTTTCATATTCTTATGATAATTTATGAAGAACCAATGCATTACTTAATGTTGCAAACTCTTCAATAGATAGCGTTTCGCCTCTTCGCTTTGGATCAATTCCTACTTCTGTTAAAATTCGATCCAATAATTCCTTATCTTTCGGGAAACCATTTAAATTATTTGATAAATTATTCATCAAAGTTTTACGGCGCTGTGCGAAACTTGCTCGTACTACTTCAAAGAAGAATGTTTCATCTGTCACCTCTACAACCGGTTTCGGACGCTTTAGAAGGCGAATAATTGCAGAATCAACATTTGGCTGTGGTACAAACACTGTACGCGGTACAGTCATAACTGTTTCAACTTCTGTATAATACTGAATAGCAATCGATAAAGAACCATACTCTTTCGTTCCAGGTTTAGCAGCTAAACGATCTCCAACTTCTTTTTGCATCATAACAACAAATCCACGAACTGGTAACTTTTCTTCAAGCAATTTAAATAAAATTGGCGTTGTAATATAGTATGGCAAGTTAGCTACTACCATTACATCTTGCCCTTCTTCAAATTGCTCATTAAATACTTCATGTACATCCGCTTTTAGTACGTCTTTATTAATAACTGTAACGTTACCATATGGTGCTAACGTCTCATCTAAAATTGGTAATAGTCTTTGATCAATTTCAAAAGCCACTACTTTTTTAGCACGCTTCGCTAATTGCTCTGTTAATGCACCGATACCTGGTCCAATTTCAATTGCACCACTTTCTGAACCAATTTCTGCATGATCGACAATACGATTTAATACATTTGTATCAATTAAAAAGTTTTGTCCTAAACTTTTTTTGAATGAAAATCCATACTTTTCAACAATGTCTTTTGTACGATTTGGCGTTGCGATATCCTTCATTTTTTTTCCTCCTGTATTACTTGCTTATAAGCTTCTCCAAATGATTCCTTTGAAACTTGAAACATCTGTAATCGTTTATGTAACTGTTTTGCATTTGTATAACCAATCTTTAATAGCTTACCCATTCTTTCTCTGCGGCTCTTTGCCATTTCTCCGCCCACTAAGCCTGCATCGACTAAATCACTCCAACTAATTTCACTTGTATAAGCTTCCATTTCTTCATGTATATTCTCTAGAGCACGGCGAATCGACTCATTAGAAGCATGTTCGATCCCAACTCCCTTTTTCCTTTTAGCAAGCGCTTCTTCCTTCGGTAAAAAGGCATGCTTACAGCCGGGAACCTTGTCAGAAATAATTTTTCGAATACGCTCTCCAGGATAATCTGGATCTGTGAAAATAATAACGCCCCTTTTTTGCTGCGCTAATTTAACTTGCTCAATAACATGATCACCGATTGCTGAACCGTTCGTTTCAATTGTATCCGCATCAACAGCACGCTTAATCGCAACTGTATCATCTTTACCTTCTACAACGATAATCTCTTTTATTTTCATGCTTGCCTCCACACTCGTTTCGTCTCTACTTAGTAAAACAAAAAAATGACGACTTTTCCATTATTATTTTCCTCATTCTTATATTTTAAAAAATAGAATAGAAAAATCTTTGTTCTCTGTCCTTATTGTAACACTTCATCATTCACATTTATTTTCTTCATCACTTCTACTAGTGTTTTTTCAAAATAAAAAAGAACAGGTTTCCCCATTCTTTTTTATTCAACACCAAATAAAGCTTTTGCATTTTTGGTTGTCATTTCTGCTACTTCCTCATAAGAAACACCTTTTAAATTCGCAATTTCTTCTGCTACGAGTTTTACATAACTCGGTTCATTTCGTTTCCCTCGAAATGGATGCGGCGTTAGATATGGACAATCCGTCTCTATTAACAATTTCTCTAATGGAATCTCCGTAGCAACCTCTTTCGGCTTTTTAGCGTTTTTAAATGTAACTGGTCCGCCTAACGAAATTAGAAAGTTCATATCAACACATCGCTCTGCTACTTCTACGCTGCCGCTAAAACAATGCATAATGCCTCCTACTTCAGCTGCATTCTCTTCTTCTAGAATATCAACAATATCTTGAGTTGCATCGCGATTATGTATAATAATCGGCAATTTCACTTTTTTCGCTAATGCAATTTGTTTACGAAATACTTCTTTCTGTATTTCTTTTGGAGACTTATCCCAATGATAATCTAAACCCATTTCTCCAAGTGCAACGACTTTAGGATGAGAAGCAAGTTCTTCTAACCAAGCTAAATGTTCTTCTGTCATGTCAATTGCATCAACTGGATGCCATCCAACCGCAGCGTAAATAAAATCATAAGCTTCAGCTAATTCCATCGCCTTTTTTATCGTTACTTCATCAAAACCAACAACAACTGTATAAGTAACTCCCGCTTCTTTCATTCGGGCAATAACTTCTTGCAAATCTTCTTCAAATTGCTCTGCATTCAAATGCGAATGTGTATCAAACAACATAATACATAACTCCTTTTATATTGAAATCCAGTTTATTCTACAAAAATAAGTTCTTTAATAACTTAACGATAACAATACTACAATCTTAATGCAAAAATAGAGAATGTAAAAAGAAAAAAGACGCTTCACACATGTTACACGTGAAACATCTCTTTTCTTGTCTTAATTACTTGATTTTTGTACCATTTGGTAGATTTTGGTCAATTGATGCTAATGACAATACGCCATTCTCTTCACCCGCTAAAATCATACCTTGCGATAATTCACCGCGTAATTTTACAGGTTTTAAGTTTGTTACACAAATAACCTTTTTACCTTTTAGGTCTTCTGGCGAATAGAATTTTGCAATTCCAGAAACAACTTGACGCTTTTCTGTGCCTAAGTCTAGTTGAATTTTTAACAACTTGTCTGCTTTTTTCACAGGTTCAGCAGATAGTACTTCAGCTACGCGTAATTCTACTTTAAAGAAATCATCAATTGTAATTTCTTCTGCCTTCGGCTCTTCTTCTTTTTTCTCTTCTACTTTAGGGGCAGAGCTTTTCATTTGTTCTTTAATGTACTCTACTTCCACTTCTATTTCTAAACGAGGGAAAATTGGGTTTCCTTTTTCTACTTTTGTTCCAGCTGGAATACAGCCAATTGTAGATAGACTTTCCCAAGATTTATGAGCCTCATCAGTAAGGCCAAGCTGAGCAAACATCTTGCTTGGTGCTACTGTTAAGAATGGCATAAGCATAATACCTGTTTGACGAAGTACTTCTGCTAAATGAGCCATTACGGAAGCTAACTTTTCACGATCATTCTCATCTTTTGCTAATACCCATGGTTGTGTTTCATCAATATATTTATTCGTACGACTAACCAATTGCCAAATAGATCCTAACGCTACAGAGAACTCCATATTCTCCATTGCTTCTTCTACTTTTTTCAAAGTATCTTGTGCAAACGCTACTAACGTTTCATCAAATTCTGTTACATTTGCTTTAAATGCAGGGATTTCTCCGTTAAAGTACTTATCAATCATAGCTACTGTACGATTTAATAAATTACCTAAGTCATTTGCTAAGTCGAAATTAATACGCTCCACAAATCCTTCTGGTGTAAATACGCCATCAGATCCAAATGGAACTTCACGAAGTAAGTAATAACGTAATGCATCCAATCCATAACGATCGATTAATGTAACTGGATCTACTACGTTTCCTTTTGACTTACTCATCTTTCCATCCTTCATTAAAATCCAGCCATGAGCAAAGACTTTCTTTGGAAGAGGTAAATCTAATGCCATTAAAATTATCGGCCAATAAATTGTATGGAAACGAACGATTTCTTTCCCAACTAAATGCACATCTGCAGGCCAGAATTTTTTATATTTCTCTTCATTTGCTGTTCCATAACCTAACGCCGTAATATAGTTAGATAATGCGTCAACCCATACGTAAATAACGTGTTTTGGGTTACCAGGAACACGAACTCCCCAGTCAAATGAAGTACGAGAAACTGCTAAATCTTCTAATCCTGGTTTAATAAAATTATTAATCATTTCATTTTTACGAGACTCCGGCTGAATGAAATGTGGATTATCTTCATAGAACTTTAATAGTCTGTCGACATATTTACCCATTCTAAAGAAATAAGATTCTTCACGAACAAGTTCTACATCATGACCACTATCTGGGCTTTTCCCTCCAACTACTTTGTCACCTTCCATAATTGGATCTACTAATTGATGCTCTGTATAGAACGTCTCATCTTGTACAGAATACCAACCTTCATATTCATCAAGATAAATGTCACCTTGATCTACTAATTGCTTAAAGATTTTTTCGACAACATCTTTATGACGATCTTCAGTTGTACGAATAAAATCATCATAAGAAATATCCATCTTCTCCCAAAGCTCTTTAATTCCTGCAACAATATTATCAACATATGCCTGTGGCGTAATATTTAACTCTTCTGCTTTCTTTTGGATCTTCTGTCCATGCTCATCAGTTCCTGTTAAATAATGCACATTATATCCTTGCATACGCTTATATCGTGCCATCGCATCTCCTGCTACTGTCGTATAAGCATGTCCAATGTGTAATTTTCCACTTGGATAATAAATTGGGGTAGTAATATAAAAGGACTTATTTTCCTCTGTCATTGTTTTGGACCTCCCGAATAACCTCATATGTATTTATAAACAGTATATCAAAAACTCATATATAAAGTGAAACTTTAATCAGTGGGGTTTTTCTTCATCCCCACTGATTATTAGCCCACATCAATCGGGCTTTTACGAGCAGCCCGAACCTCACTTATCTTCTTTAAGCCAACCTAATTTTGAATTCTGGGTCTTAATGCTCGATATCTTTATCATCTATTGCTCATATTTCAAAAAAATATACAATCTTCACTTGAAATTTGTTATTTTTTTCTGAAAATATTGTAAATAATTGTGGAATTTCCTCTCAATCTATTATATATAAGAAATAAGAAATCTATAAATCTTTTTAAAAAATATAGAATTTAAGAATTGACGGAAATGTAAATGATTGGTATCATATGTCCATAGGGTATTTTGTCGAAAAATGACGAATCTAAAAATAGACTCGAAACTTATAAACTATTTATTTAGGAGGAAAAAAATTATGAAATCTACTGGTATTGTTCGTAAAGTTGATGAATTAGGTCGTGTAGTAATTCCAATCGAATTACGCCGTACTTTAGGTATTGCAGAAAAGGACGCTCTTGAAATCTATGTTGATGACGAAAAAATCATCTTAAAGAAATATAAACCAAACATGACTTGCCAAGTAACTGGTGAAGTATCTGACGGTAACCTTTCTTTAGCTGAAGGTAAAATCATCTTAAGCAAAGAAGGCGCTGAGCAAATCTTAAACGAACTTCAAGATTATATCGAAACAGCAAAATAAGCTTCTCAATTATGAGAAGCTTATTTTTTATCGACATGATAGATTTGATATACATCTCTTTTCGACAAATCTCGATCTTTAGCGACTGTTTTAATCGCTTCTTTTGAATTCATACCTTTTTCATTTATATAGTGTTCAATATGATCATATACTGAAAGAGATTCCCACCATTGTTCTTCTGGAGCAGGTTCTTCTGTTGAACCAGCTACTAAAATACAAAACTCACCACGTACTTCATTTTGCTTCGTCCACTCAATTGCTTCTTGAATTGTCCCTCGAATAAATTCCTCAAATTTTTTCGTTAACTCTCGACACAATACAATCTCTCTATTTCCCAACACTTCCTGCATCGAAATTAAAGTATCATCTAAACGATGAGGCGCTTCATAAAACATCATTGTAGTTTGTACATAACGAAGCTTTTCTAACTCCATCTTCCGTTCCTTTTTGTTTCTCTGCAAGAAACCATAGAAATAAAACTGCTTTGTTTCAAGACCGGATGCAATTAATGCTGTAAGGGCTGCATTTGCTCCAGGAAGCGGAATTACATGATATTGCTCAGCTACTGCCTCAACAACAATATCGTAACCCGGATCAGAAATACACGGCATACCAGCGTCACTAACAAGTGCTACATTCTTTCCATCCTCTAACTTCTCTAATATTCTCTTTCCACTTACTTCTTTATTATGCTCATGATAACTCGTGACAGGTGTTTCAATTTCAAAATAATTACAAAGTTTTTTCGTTTGTCTCGTATCTTCAGCAGCAATTAAATCAACTTCTTTTAAAATTCGGATTGCACGAAATGTCATATCTTCTAAATTTCCAATAGGAGTTGGTACTAAATATAAAACTCCCTTTTCATTTTGTTGAAAGCTTTTTTGTTGCCACATAGCGTTCTCCTTTTTGCATATATGCCTCTTTTTGTTTTCTCGTTAATTGCTTAAAGTAATACTCCGCTTGCATAGCTGTACGCTTATCATCATGGGTCTCTACATATTTTAAAACGACAGGAAGCCTGACGCGTGTATACTTAGCTCCTTTGCCGCTATTATGAGTCTGTATTCGTTTTTCTATATGGTTTGTATATCCAGCATAATAACTTCCATCAGAGCACTCTACCACATAAAAAAAATGCTTATTCTTCTCCATATAAAATTGAACGTATCTCCTTTGTATATTCGTTATTGTTCTCATATACAACGAGAGGTGGTAAAATTTTTAAATCTGCATTTCCATCCTTAATTCCTTCAATTAACAATGTATTTGCTTCTTTTCCAACCTTAGGATAAACAAATCGCACACGCTTTGGTTCAATTTTATATTTACGCATTAATGTGACAATGTCGAGTAATCGCCCTGGACGATGTACAAACGCCACTTTCCCACCTTGTTTTACTAACTGACTACTTGCAGATACAACATCTTCTAATGTACACATAATTTCATGACGAGCTATCGCTAAATGTTCATTCATATTTTTCTCTGAAGTTTGAGGTGTTTGAAAATATGGTGGATTACATGTAACAACATCATATTGATGACGTCCGAGTTTCTCTGGCATATCTTTCAAATCTCCATGTATGAGGTGAATTCTTTCTTCCAGCCCATTACATTGAACACTTCTTACTCCCATATCATATAAGCGTTCTTGAATTTCCACACCAGTAATCTTTCCTTTTGTTCTTGTACTTAATAGAAGGGGGACAACTGCGTTACCTGTACACAAATCAAGTAAATTCCCCTTTTGAATTGGTACCCATGCAAAATCTGCCAGTAAAACAGCATCTAAAGAAAAATTAAATACTGATGGGCTTTGTATAATCTTCATGTCTTGCGCTAATAAGTAATCTAAACGTTCATCTTCATATAAATTCATATACTGCTCCTTTTCTTACCCTTAACCTACCCTATTTCATGTATAAAAAATTACCTTTCCAATTATAATTGGAAAGGTAATTTCACTTTTTATTTAAGAATGACAGACAGAACAAACAATCTCCCTCTTTACGTACACTTCCATAATGCAGATTGCAAATATGAAAACCTTCTTGATACAGTCTCGCTAAATTGTCATAGCCTTCACCAATATCTGTTTTCGGCTTCACTTCTTTACGCTTTTGAGTTTTTTGTTTTTCTTTATTCTGCACTTCTTCAAAACGGTGTCGCAAATTGTTATTTTCCATTTTTATATGCTGGTTTTCTTCCAACAACTCTGCAAGATGCTGTTTTAACTCTCCCAGCTGTTTGTATAAATGTCCAATTTGCTCTTCCATACTAGAAACCGATTCAAAAATATCTTTTTTCTCCACAAGCACCCACCTCATTAATCTGTGGTTTGACTCGAAACGACCCCTTTATTCACTAACTCATCTAACGTATATTCTACTATCCGTTCCTTGTCTACTAGTTCCACTTGAATTAATCTTTCTAAAATATTTAATCCGATCACACGGCCAGTACCATGCGGGGTTTGTATACGTTGATCTAAATCAGGAAGTTGTTCCTTTGCTGCCTCATATTCATCATTCTCATATTTTAAGCAACACATTAAGCGACCACATAAACCAGAGATTTTTGCAGGATTTAATGATAAATTTTGATCCTTTGCCATTTTAATGGATACAGGTTCAAAATCTCCTAAAAAAGTAGAACAACAAAGCATACGACCACATGGACCAATACCACCTAGCATCTTCGCTTCATCACGAACACCAATTTGTCTTAGTTCAATTCTTGTTCTAAAAATTGCCGCTAAGTCCTTCACTAGTTCGCGGAAATCAATCCGACCATCCGCAGTAAAATAGAAAATAATCTTATTACGATCGAATGTATACTCTACATCTACAAGTTTCATATCAAGATTATGCTCTACTACCTTTTGCTGACAGACTTGATATGCTTCTTTTGCAGCATGTTTGTTCTCTTCAACAATGGTACGATCATTTTCATTTGCAATACGAATAACCTTTTTTAGCGGTAATACAACGTCGTTTTCATCAACTTGCTTTTTGGTAATAACTACTTTTCCGTATTCAATACCTCTTACCGTTTCTACAATAACAAACTCATTTTCAGAGATATCGAACTGATTTGGATCAAAGTAATATACCTTTCCGGCCTTCTTAAAGCGAACACCTACTACATCATACAAAACGGTCATCCCTCCTGCAACCGCAACACTAACTGTTCGAACACAAGCTGCGCATTTACATTAGCGTTGATTCTATTTTTTGCCTCTAATATATTAAAGAGAGCTGATACAATGCGCTTCTGAGCATAGGAAAACGATTCAAACATCTCTTTCTGCTCATGAAAAACAAGACGATCTTCTTCTCCAAGTTGAACATATAGTAAATCCTTATAAATAAGGAGTAACATATCTAACCCTTGCTGTAATTGTTCTTTCTCTCCAAAGTGTTTTCCCCATTTTTCTTGTACAAAAAAAATAGAGGTTTTATCTTTTTCGAGCGCTTCACATAATTTTATCACTAAAGCTCGTGCTTGTGCAAACCATTCATCACTACATAAAGCTAAAGCTTCATCAAAACTATTTGTGAGTTGAGCAGCAAGTGTCGATAAAGATGCTGTAATACCTTCTTCCTGTAATCTTCTAATTAAAGATTCTGTAGGTAACGGTCTAAACGTAACAACTTGGCAACGAGATAAAATCGTATTTAAAATTTGATGACTTTGTTCAGTAAGTAAAATAGCGGTTGTATCACTACTTGGTTCTTCTAAAAATTTCAAAAGTGTATTTGCCGCATTTGCTGTCATACGATCTGCGTGCTCAATAATATATAATTTTTTATTTGCCTCTAATCCTGTTTTTGAAAACTCTTCTTGTAAATCATGAATTTGCTGCTTCTTAATAGATAATCCGTCTGGTTTTACAATATGTAAGTTAGGGTGGTTACCTGAATCAATTCGCTTACAATTTGTGCATACATGACAGGGCTCTACTCCATTCCGCTGAGAACAGAGGAAACTCTTTGCCATTTGAATTGCTGTCGCAAACTTTCCCGTACCTTTCCCTCCCTCTAACAAGTAAGCGTGGGATATACGCTCTTTTGCAATGCTATTCATCAACATTTTTACACCGATGGGTTGTATAGCAGAAAGCTGCTCCCACGTCTTCATCATAATGCATACCTCACTTATTTCATTCTTTCCTTCTATTATAACAATTTATCTTCTATAATCTGAACAACTTCTTCTATAAGTTTTTCCATCGGCTGATCAGCATTTACCAATACAATACGCTCCGAGAAACGTTCTACAACTTGTAAATACCCTTCGCGCACACGTTTATGGAAAGAGATATCTTCCATATCTAGTCGATTTACTTCACGTCCTGCATCTTTTTCAATCCGAGCCAAGCCAACCTCAGGCTCGATGTCTAGATAAATTGTTAAACTAGGCATACAGTCCTCTGTTGCGAAACGATTTATTTCAAATACCTTATCCATACCCAATCCTCTTGCATAGCCTTGATATGCTAAAGAGCTATCTATAAAACGATCACATAACACGAGATAGTTCTCATTAAGTGCTGGCATAACTTTTTCTACTAAGTGTTGTCTGCGCGCAGCAGCATAAAGAAGCGCTTCTGTACGTGCTTCCATCATCGTATATTCTTGTTTATGTAAAATCGTCCTAATGTCCTCAGAAATTGCAATACCACCTGGTTCCCTTGTCGCCATTACCTTTTGTGCTTTTTGTTCAAAATATGGCAATAAGCTTTTAATTAACGTTGTTTTACCTGAACCTTCTGGGCCTTCAATTGTTACAAATAATCCCTTCATCCTAAAACCTACTTTCTATATCATACACTTTCATATATTTCGTATTACCTTGAAAACGAGCTCCTGCTCTCTCTAAATACATAATTTGCTCTTTATGCTCTGAAGTAATTCTCTCTCCATACATAACCAATGGAATCCCAGGTGGATACGGAATCACCATTTCCGCCGCTATCATTCCAACAGCCTCTTCTATAGATACTATCTTTGTTCCATATCTTTCTAGTTGTTTATACGTATACGGCAAAGGAGAGAATTCACCTTTATAAGTATAACGAATAGATTCCCTCTTGTCTTTCACGTCATAATGTTGCAATGCTACTCGGATCATCTCTATAGCCTTCATATACCCCTCATTTGCTTGCAGGGGTAAAATAAATAGGACATTGTACGGATCAGCCATCTCTGTATATATACCGACCTTTTCAAATACGGACTGTAATTCGTACCCTGATAACTGACAACGAGTTTGTACGGTAACCTTTAACTCGTCTTGCAACGGATATTCTAAAATGGCGATTTGGGGAATAGAACGTAACCGTTCCTTAAATCTCCGTAAAAACTCAACAATTTCACCATGACCTTCTTCTTTTATACGCGCCATTGTAAAGCGTGCTATATCCAAGGAAGCCATAATTGGATACGATGGACTACTAGATTGTAGCATACTTAAATAAGTAGTAACCTTCTCTTCGTCTACTAAGTAACTATTTATATGTAAATAGGAACCCATTGTCATTGCGGGTAATGTCTTATGTGCAGAATGCACTACAATATCTGCACCATATGTTAACGCTGATTTCGGGAATGGTTCTCCTAAACAAAGATGTGCCCCATGTGCCTCATCTATCAAAACAGGGATTTCATGTGCATGTGCAAAAGCGATGCTTGCCTCTAAATCCATGCCCATACCATAATAATTAGGATGCGTTAGAATGAGTGCTTTCGCATTTGGATATTTTCCAATTGCTTTCTTAATAATTTCATTACGAACTCCCACTGGTACGTTATAAGTTTCATCAATCCATGGATCTAAAAAAATGGGATTTGCTCCCGCTAGTTTTAAACCATTAATAATTGATTTATGACAATTTCTTTGTACAAGAACAATATCATGTTCCCCACAACAAGACAAAATCATCGCTAAGTTCCCGACTGTTGAACCATTAATTAAAAAATAACTTTTCTTTGTATCATACACTTCAGCCAATAATTGTTGTGCCTCATCTATACATTCAAACGGACTATGCAAATCATCTAGTCCTGCTAACTCAGTTACATCAATAGATAGAATATCTTTAAACTCTCTTATTGCCTTCTGAGGGAAGTTTAAACCATTCTTATGACCTGGGACATGAAAGGATAACGGCCCTCTTTCTTTAAACTCGATTAACGCCTCATATAAAGGCATATGCTTTTGATTCATCTACATCTCTTCCTTATTATTCATTCTCCATCTATTATACAGAACAAAAAAAATAATAGGCATATGCCTATTTAAAAATATGATACTTCTAATTTTCGAAGTTGCTTTAAATAATGTATATATTTCGGGTCATCTGTCTCTGTATTCACCATATCCTTTTCACATTCATAACATATTAAATTATTATAAACATATATACCTTCTTTTCTTTTTGTCTCACAAACAATACAAACTTCACTTTGTAATTTCATAACCTTCCCTCCCTATTTAAGTGAACCTATTTTATACTTCTAATCCTTAACAATTTCCAGAAAAATATACACCCATCTCTTATATAATATGATTAACTCTTGGGCAACGTGTTTGTATTACCATTACTTCTTTCCCATTCTTTTTAACAATACAAAAAAACACAAGTCAAAAGACTTGTGTTTTTAGTTGCTTGGCGACGTCCTACTCTCACAGGGACAAGGTCCCAACTAC
>NZ_JACVUW010000023.1:0-47097 GCF_016625265.1 Bacillus sp. S71
AACATTTCCTTGATCGTCATAATCAAATCGATACGTTTGAGAACCGTCTGTCACACGAATATTTTGATCTAACGTGTTGTAGTAGTCATACGATACTGTATTGGTATATCCACCTTGCGTTACTGTTTGTTCTTTTAGTTTTTCTGTCTTACTGTTTGCTTTGTCGTGGTATGCCCAATCAATTTTTCCGCCTCGGCTATCTGTTGCACTTGTGACGCGGTCAGCTTTATCGTATGTTTTCGTGTGTTCTACACCATTTGTGGTTAGTATTAATTCAGTACCTATTTTTACAATAAAAAAGACTATCTAAAATTTAATTTAGAATAGTCCTTTTTGTAGTGTAACGAGCAATCAAGTAATACATGCCAATTTCTTATCCTTCAACCCATCCTATACCCACAAATAAGAGCAAAAAACCTATTATAAAAAAAATTCCTCCCAATAGAAAATAAAATGGTGGTCCATATAAAGGATTATTAAATAGTTCTAAAATATGAGCCCACACAATACCCCATTTATCTTTCTTTGTTGCCTGTTCTTTAATCTCTTTTACGAATTTATAAATACTTAGACAAATAAAAATGAAACCTAACAATATTAAACCCACAGTTATTACAATTGCCATATTGATGTCACTCCATTAATTTTTTATAAAACTGACTATACTTGTGATTACAACTATACTTTATTTTTGCGTTTATTTTAATACTACATTTGATACCTTACTATCACATAAAATTGTCCTCCAAAGATTACATTTAATAATTGGAGGACAGCTGAGATATAAGATATCTATCTATATGTGTTGCCACATAATTTTTTATCGATTAAAATATTCATTTTTTTCTTTTCCCTCTACTATTCCACCATGAAATAGCCTTTGGTTTAACCTTCACATATCCCTTTCCTATCCAGTGTTGTGCATATCCACTAATAGCACCCTTTGTAGCACCTACATGCGCCCCAATTACCGCTCCACCAATAATCCCTACATTTGTGGGAGTGAATTTTTTAGGACCCAATCCGCCTACACCTCGGCCAACTTTAAAAAATCTATTGAACTGAGTATATCCAGCACCTGCCAAACCACCGATAACAGCACCATTTCTTGCTCCTTTTGCTGTTTTTGCAGCTACATGCTTACCCACATAACCATTTTTACTCCATTGTGTTACTTTTCTATCCAAGTTCCCCCAAGCTTGAAACCATTTTGTCTTAATATTCACTGCATAGTGACCATCAGGGTCGACCTTCATCACCGGATTATTATCCGCATAAGTATACCCATTCATCGTAACCGGATCATCTTCATCACCCGGATCAGGATCCACCGATAAGAACACACCATGGTCTGGATTAAAGTATCTCGCAATCAGGTAATACATGCCAATCTCTTTATCATACATGTATCCGGCATATCCAAACGGATTGTCTGCTGCGATACCTTTCGTATCACTCTTTAATACGTTACCCCATGCATCATATTCATACGTTGCTACAACTTCTCTATTTTGATCTGTCATCGCGACTACATCACCACGTGGGTTATAGTGATAGTATAGCGTTTGCCCTTTTGATTTCATAGCTAAGCGTGTACCACTTGTGGAATATACATATTGACGAAGAACATTTCCACTACCATCTGTCTCATATAATGGGTTAATGCTGTCTCCATCATAGAAATAACGTGTTACTTGACCATTTATACTCTTTTCAATACGACGATTATCCTCATCATACTTATAAGTTGCGAATGCATTGCTCTCACCTTGTTTTGTGATGGCTACAAGTTGGTCATCTTCGTTCCATGTATACTTGTACTTTCCATCAGATGTACGATTCCCATTCGCATCATATGTTAATGATTCATTTCCGAATTTGACAAGCTGATTTCCTTCATTGAATGTTGCCGCTATAGATTTTGTTTCTTTTCCATTCTCTACAACTTTCACACTTGTACGGTTTCCAAATCCATCATATGTGTATGATTTAGTTGTTCCGTTTGGTAATGCTTCATTTAATAGTTGGTTGATCGGGTCATATACAAAGTTTGTTTCCGTTACTTTTCCGCCCGCACCTTCATGTTTAATCTTCGTACGGTTACCCGCTTGGTCATATTCATATCGTTCAGAAAGTAGAATACTATTTGACGTACCTACTACTAAATCTTTAATTTTGTTCGCATGATCATAGTTGAAAGTAGAACCTGAACCATTTCCAGCTGTATACGTACGAACATTTCCTTGATCGTCATAATCAAATCGATACGTTTGAGAACCGTCTGTTACACGAATGTTTTGATCTAGCGTGTTATAGTCATACGATACTTTATTTGTGTATCCGCCTTGTGTTACTGTTTGTTCTTTTAGTTTTTCTGTCTTACTGTTTGCTTTGTCGTGGTATGCCCAGTCAATTTTTCCGCCTCGGCTATCTGTTGCACTTGTGACACGGTCAGCCTTATCGTATGTTTTCGTGCGTTCTACACCATTGACATGGTCTTTTACTTTCGTAACTTGTCCATTTTGATCACGTTCAAATGTAAATGAATCTTTTCCGTTGCGCTTTTCACCAACGACACGATCTGCTGTATCATATACAGATTCTAGAATAGAGCCGTTTGGCATTTTTGTTTTAATCTTGTTTGCATTTTCATCGTACGTATTTTCAATACGACGGTTTAACGCATCGATATACACTGTATTTTTGTTATCTACATCATACTCATATTTGTGTGTTTGTGTTTTCCCACCAAACATAACAGATTTTTCTGTTGTGTTTCCATTATGATCATAACGATAATTTACAGAGGTACCATTTTTTAATGTAACCTTCGTTAATAGATTATCTTTGTTATAATCATATAGTTTTGTATTTCCTTTTTCATCTGTCTCGCTCTTTTTATTTCCTGATGCATCGTATGCGAATGTATTTTTCTGTCCTTCTTCATCATACGTCGCAACAACATTTCCATCGTTGTCGTACTCATTTTTTATAAGAGCATTTCCTTCTAATAGGCGTATATCATCAAACCAAACTTTTCCTTTATTCTCTCTTCTAAAGAGCATATAAACTTCCATACGTTTAATTGGTTTAGTGGCAGGGATTACAACCGCACTACGATTCCAATCATTTGTCCCACTTGGGAATTTCGCTTGGAAATTTTCCCCACTACCATCTTGATAATGTACATCTGCCCAAATAGAGTAATCTCGAGAGAGTTTATCTGGTGCAGTATTTTCTACATTTACTGATTTAGACATTCCTGTTAGCGTAATTGGTTCTGCTTTTTTCTGATTTATAGTGATATGCTTGCCATATCCTACATCTAAACCACCATATTGGCTACGCTCTAATACAATAGATGAATGTCCCGTAAAGCTCTCTTGCTGAGAAACATCTTTCGGATCACAGCTTGTTCCATCTCCTCGAATCCAACCTGGCATACAGCCATTTCCCGCCATATTTTCTAAACTACTATTTTCAATTGGGTTAAAGCTAGAAGAAACTTCACCTTTTTCTAGTTGAATCTTATCAAACCAGACAGAACCGCTCGTAGCAGAACCGCCATTTTCTACTTGTAAATAGATTTTTACTTTTCTCGTTTGTTCTGTTGTTTTAAAAGTAACTTGACGGTTAACCCAATCCCTCGTTCCTTGAACTTTATTGTGACGAGTATCATGCCATCCACCATCTACACCAGCACCGTTTTCATTTAATAACTGTACATTGAAGAAAGCAGCACCATTGGCTAAATCCGTTTTCATCATACCGCTTAACGTATACGTTGTATTTGGTTCTAACGTTACTTCTTGAATTGCAGCAATATAGCCCCAATCATTATTCGTTGCTTTTGTTGAAATTTTAAGTGATGATTCTCCGCCCAGACCACCTGGTGCCGGTGTTGCATCTTTTGTAATAGATCCGGAATTATTCACATTTACTGGTACCCATTTTTCCGTACCGTTCATTTCAAAGCTTGGATTTTGAATCAGGTTTTCTCCTGTTCCCAACTCTCTAGTTGTCGCAATTGGATTTCCAAACTGATCATACTGCATGAAAGATGATGTATTTGCTGCTTGGTCTGTTTCAGATACTTCTGTATTTGCAGCCTTATAAGCAACTGTTGTTTCACGATTTTCGTTATCTGTCGCTTTTATAAGCCCGTTGTCTTTATTGTACTCAAACTTTTCTGTTCCCATTTCATCAGTAACAGAAGTTACATTCCCATTACCATCATAGGTCGCTGTTTCTGTTTGATTTTTAGGAGTTGTTGTTTTTACTAGGTTATTTGCATTATATTCATATGTTGTTGTTAAATTTAGACGTCCAGAATCTTCAACTGTTTTGACTGGGTTTCCAGCATCGTTATACGTATAAACAGTTTTACGCCCTTTAGGATTCGTTAACGTAACTTCTTTCGCATCTGTATTATATGCTAATGTCGTAGCTTTTCCTAATGGATCGGTTACTTTTACTAACCTATTATTCTCGTATGCATACGATGTTTTATATGGTTTTGCATCGGTATGTTGCGGATCATAAATAGATGTTAGTAATCCATTATCATATCCGTATTTATATACTTTTCCTTCTGGTGTTGTAGAAGAAACGAGTAAATCTCCATCATATTTAAATGTAATCGTCTTGCTATCTGGGCCGATTACTCTTGCTGCTTTTTTATTATTTCCATCATATTGTACGACTAACTCTTTACCAGAAGCGTTCTTTACTTTTGATAAACGTGATTCCCCATCATACTCATATGTCGTCGTATTTCCGTATTTATCTTTTGTATACTGGATACGACCTTGTGCATCTCCAGATTTATAGAAAGTAACGGTTTGGTCTTTATCTTTTATTTCATATCCGCCTGATACTTGTTTAATTTCTAAATATATACCAGTAGGGGCTTGATACGTATTATCTCCCGTTCTAGTAAAAGTAATATTTGCGCCATCGGCAGAAATTAATAGTAAGTTTCCATTTCCTTCAGCCAAAATTCTTTCTTCTAATCCACTAGACCAACCTGTACCAAATAAACCTACTTTTTTACTTTGGCTATTATACGTTCTTTCCACTGATACATCCGGTCCGCGCCCTGATAACGTAATATCTTTTTCACTCATGATAAAGTTACCATTTGTAGCATTTACTTTACCATTTAGTACCGGAACTGATGCCCAGTAATCAAACATCCCTATAAACCCAAAATCTTGAGCAAATTTAGGTACAAACTCATGCGAAATTTCACTTTCAGCATGTCCGGCTTTACTATACGCTGTTACACGGAACCAATAATTTTTAAAGCCAGCATAAATTCCGCCAGAATTCTTATACACAGGTGATGGATCAACTGCTAATTCTGCACCTTTTTTATCATGATGAAGTAAATATTGGCCTTTTGCAATTTCATCTTTCGTTGGCCAAATTTTCTCATTTTGCGTTGTCCAATTTGTTTTATTCCCTACATCGAACGCTTCGTAATCTTTTCCGTTATAAATCCAAACTTTATAGCCTGCAGCCGCTGGAACTGCATCCCACTTTAATGTGACATATCCTGTTTCCTTATCTGTCGCATTAATATAGGCCGATCCGTCTGGCTTTTTCACTTGTTCTAATGGAATAAATGGAACTATTTCATCTGAAAGTGGACTATCCCCAAACGGATACTCTGCTACAATACGAATCCAGTAGCTACTTCTTCCGCTATAATCCCCGTATGGACCTCCTGACTCGTAAGCATTTTTATATATTTGTCCTGGGTTAGTAGGCGCTTCTGCACCTTTTCCGTCATCATGTATCCAGTAACGCCCTTGTGCAATTTCTTCTGGCGTCGGGAATATTTTTTTATCTTTCGTCGTCCAGCTTGTCACATTCCCAACAGGAATATATTCATAGTCATATCCATTAAAAATGGCAACTTTATAACCTGTTGCTCCTGGAACTGCGTCCCATTGTACATTGAAGTGACCTGAACCACTCCCACTCCCATTTGAGTAAGCTTGTACTCTTGGCTTATTTGGTTTTGCGTAGGAATATTTCACTTCCAAGAATGGTGCATTCGTTCCATTTTCAGCTGCAATGAATTTCTTCCAATGGTTTTGACCATTACCATTTGCATGTAGCTTAAAGCCATTGTTTTGTCTTGCGCCTTCTACCCATGCTTTCACTGTATTCGTTACATTGAACTGGGCCCATTTTCCGCGGCCCACATCAGCGTGTGCAATGTTGTTAGAACCTGGTTTGTTATTCCAGTTTACACTTCCAACATTCCATCCACTTGTTACTTCATCTAACCAAACACCATTTGGTTGATTCGCATAATAATGCCAAACTGCATAGGCATGGAATGTTGCACTTTCAATCTTTGCACCCTTTAAGTTTGAAACATCTGGTTTAATAAATGAAAAATTAGTTCCAGATGCTCCATCATAATATCCAACTTTTAACGTATAAGCATTTTGACCTGAATCCCAAAGTTTTCCCCCTGAATAATTGACAGTTGGATACGCACTTGAAGCGTAAGCATTTTCAAAATTATCCAATTCAATTGAAGGATCTACATATACCGGATATTTTCGCTCTGGTGCTTGTAACCACTGCGGGTCGGCAGTAACAGTTAATGTATATGTTTTTTCATCTTTCTTCTCAATATTGTAGCGAACCGCATCTGACGTTACAGCCTCACCTGATTGCTGATCCACATTGGAATCATTCATATATGGTTTCGGCAATGTGAATACTTTTTCTTTTTTCTCATCTTGGAAGTCGATTGAACCATTTTCCTGTAAGCTAGGTGTTAAATCTGTTTCTAATGCAAATGTAAAAATGTGGTGTCCTGTATACTCACGTAATACAAAATCTTCTTTTACATTTTCATTGAATGTCGTACTCTTTAAATCAATATTTGGGAAGACCCCTTTATACCATACTGTATTATTTTCATGTGTTGCGGTTACTGGTGATGGCTTCATTTCACCTTTTTCACCATTTGCACTTATTAGTTTATACTGAATAGTATGATCTTTTACTTTAAATTGAACGTACTTTCCATCTTGTGTCGCTTTCTCGAACTCTGGTTCTAATGTTGTATTTTCCGTTACAATTTTTTCATTTGGTGCTTCTACTAATTTTGGTGAAACCTCTTCTAGCTTTCCATCTTTCTCTGCATGAATCGGTTCCGTATATACCCTCTTTGTAAAAGTACCATCATTGTTATCAAAAACCTTTTCGGTTTCCGTTCTTTCTTCTACAATCTCAGTCGGACTCGCCTGTGTTTTAGCCTTATCCTTCTTTAATTGATCTGGATGCGGAGCTGGTAATTCCTGTTCCTGTTCCTCTTTCTTTTCCACTTCTGGACTTTGTTCTGAATTTGGAGATGGTGTAAACGGTGGTGCCGTTTCTGCCAACCCATTCAGTGGTATAGAAGTAACAATTAATGCAACTACGATAAGTTGTATTAAATACTGATACCACTTCCTTTGTTTCTTACCTTCCATAAACTCACCTCACTGAAATATTTTTAACATATATAATGTTACATATCACAATTTATATAAACTAAAGAGTAAAGTAAATACAGTTTTAAAGTTTTGAAGATTCTGTGCACAAAATACGACAATTTAATAACAATTTTTAAAATATCATTACAGATAATTAATTCTGTTATATAATTTAAGATTACAATAATCACATCTATTATTATTTACTAACAACAGAATATGAACATGATTCAACTAAACTTTTACATTCACTTTTGTTCTAGTATTCCAATGAAGCTAATACATTAAGTTTCATTGGAATAGCATAAATGTGGGTCTTCTAATTGTAATAACTGTGTTTAAGAAAGTAAGAGAAACATCTTCATTACTACTCGTATCAAATAGTTGAACACGCTCCGCTATTATATATACAAACTTCCGACTACATTTCATATGAGAAAAAGTTATTACGATAAACAAAGAAAAGGTCTCCTAAAATATTTTTTAGGAGACCTTTTCTTATTAATAGATTTTGTAATTTAAGAGTAAACACTCTTAAATCACAAAATCCTCCGGAATAAACACCTTCACTTCTTTCGGCTGTACGTATACAACATCACCCGCTTGAATGCTGAGATGCTTGAACTGTTCTTTACTTATTTCTGCTTCTAAGTACTCATCTGTTCCATCTCGTTTTAATTCTACATATACGACAGGTCCGACTGCGTGAAAATAAGATACTTTTGCCGGGATTGCATCTACGCTTTGTTTCGTACGAGAGATTGATAAGTCATGCGGCCTTACGTAGGCTATTCCGTCTACGTTGGAAACGTGCTTATGCTCTGGTGCTTCTAGTTCGATTGATCCTACATTTAGCTTTCCTTTATGAACGCGGCCGTGAAATAAATTTACATTTCCTAAAAAGTCATATACAAACGGACTTGCTGGGTTTTCATATACTTCTTCCGGTGTTCCCATTTGTTCAATGCAACCTTCATTCATTACAACGATGCGGTCTGCAACGTCTAACGCTTCTTCTTGATCATGTGTTACGAATACGCTCGTAATTTGAAATTCGTCATGTAATTTTCGGAGCCATCTGCGTAATTCTTTTCTCACCTTCGCATCGAGTGCACCGAACGGTTCATCAAGTAATAAAATTTTCGGTTCGACTGCAAGTGCCCGGGCTAGTGCAATACGTTGACGTTGTCCACCAGATAATTGCGCTGGATAACGTTTAGCAAAGCCATCCATTTTTACGAGCTTTAATAATTCTGTTACCTTTTCTTCTATCGCTTCTGCTGACGGTCTTAAGCTTTTCTTTCTTACTTTTAAACCGAAAGCGACATTCTCAAATACATTCATATGTTTAAAGAGCGCATAGTGCTGAAAGACGAAACCGACTTGCCTGTTTTTCACGTGAATGTCTGTTAAATCTTCTCCATCAAATGAAACAGAGCCTCCATCCGCTTCTTCTAATCCTGCAATAATGCGTAATAACGTCGTTTTCCCAGAACCTGACGGGCCTAATAAGGCAACAAGTTCACCTTTTGGAATATCCAAATGAATGTCTGTTAGTGCTTGAAATGTACCATATTGCTTTGATACACCTTGAATTTGAATACTCACCGTAATCCCCCTCTTATTGTCGTTTTTCCATTCGCCATTCAATCCAGTTTTTTATAACGAGTGTAAACACTGCAATTAATGACATTAACGTCGCTACTGCAAATGCTGCTGAAAATTGATATTCATTGTACAAAATTTCAATATGAAGCGGCATCGTGTTCGTAATGCCACGCACGTGACCTGATACGACAGAAACGGCTCCAAACTCACCGATAGCACGGGCATTACATAGAATCATGCCGTACAAAAGACCCCATTTTATATTTGGAAGCGTAACGCGCCAAAACATTTTCCAGCCACTTGCGCCAAGTGATAAAGCTGCCTCTTCTTCACTTTTCCCTTGCGCCTGCATAATGGGAATTAATTCACGTGCAACGAACGGGAAGGTTACAAAGATTGTTGCAATAATAATGCCTGGTACAGAGAAAATGAGTTTCACTCCATGTTCAAGTAACCATTCGCCAAGAGCACCCCTCGGTGTGAAAAGTAAAACGAATACTAATCCTGCGATAACTGGTGACACAGCAAACGGCAGTTCAATAAGAGAGAGTAATACTTGTTTTCCTTTAAACTGAAACTTTGTAATAAGCCACGCGGCCGCTACCCCAAATATCGTATTAAGCGGCACAACGATTAACGCAACGAGAAGCGTTAATCTAATTGCTGAAAATGCTTCTTGATCTGTAATAGCGGCAATGTATACATCCATCCCTCTTTCAAAGGCTTTTAGAAAAATAGTTATGAGTGGCAGTAATAGAAAGAGAGATAAAAATAAAACTGTAATCGTAATTAATATGCCTGGTACAAGCTTAGATTCTTTTTTAGCTGATGCGCTTTTTACTATTTTCTTTTCTAATAATGTTGGTTCCATTTTCTCTCCTCCTATTCACTTTTTAGTTCATGCCTTCTACTCCAGCTTTGAATCATATTAATAAGAAGAAGGAAAAGGAGAGAAATAATAAGCATCACGGTCGCTACAGCTGTTGCCCCCGCATAATCATATTGTTCTAGTTTCGTCATAATCATCAGTGGCGCAATTTCTGTTTTCATCGGCATATTACCTGCGATGAAAACGACAGATCCGTATTCTCCTAATGCTCTTGCAAATGCGAGTGAAAAACCTGCAAGAAGAGCGGGAAAGATCTCTGGTAAAATGATTTTCACAAATATTTGCAAGCGGGATGCACCTAAACTCGAAGCTGCCTCTTCTACTTCTTTATCAATATTTTGCAGCACTGGTTGCACCATTCGAACGACAAATGGTAAACCGATAAAAGTAAGCGCAACGATAATTCCGAGTGGTGTAAAAGCTACTTTTATGTGAAACAGACTAAATATTTTCCCAATCCATCCATTTTCCGCATAAAGCGTTGTAAGTGTAATACCAGCTACAGCTGTCGGAAGTGCAAACGGTAAATCAATGAGTCCGTCTAATAGTCGTTTCCCTGGAAATTTGTAGCGTACGAGCACCCAAGCTATTAATAAACCGAAAATGGCATTTACAATAGCAGCTGCAAATGAAGTTGTAAAACTAACTTGATAGGAATGCAACACACGCTCGTTCGTTATAACCCCAGCGAACTTCTTCCAACCTAACTGTGAAGTTTGAATAAATACGATAGAAAGTGGTATAAGTACGAATAAACTCATGTACAACATTGTAAATCCAAGCGATAATCCAAACCCTGGTAAAACACGTTTCTTCCTCATCCTCTTTCACCTCATCCCCCTTTAGCAGTACGCATTATTTTTGATAAATTTTATCGAATACGCCGCCGTCATTAAAGTGTTTCTCCTGTGCTTTTTTCCAACCACCAAATAGTTCATCTACAGTAAATAATTGAACTTTCGGAAATTGGGATGCATATTTTTCTGCTACTTTTTCATTGCGCGGACGATAAAAGTTTTTCGCCGCAATTTCCTGTCCTTTTTCTGAGTACAAATATTCAAGATACCCTTCTGCTACTTTTTTCGTTCCTTTTTTATCAACGACTTTATCTACAACCGCTACTGGTGGTTCTGCAAGTACACTAATAGAAGGGGTTACAATTTCAAATTTATCTTTTCCAAGCTCTTTTTGAGATAATAACGCTTCATTTTCCCATGCGATTAATACGTCACCAATTCCTTTTTCAACAAATGTTGTCGTTGCTCCGCGCGCTCCTGAATCTAATACTTCTACGTTTTTATAAATTTGGCTAACAAACTCTTTCGTCTTATCTTCACTATTATTATATTTTTTCAGTGCGTATCCCCACGCCGCTAAATAGTTCCAACGTGCCCCGCCTGATGTTTTTGGGTTTGGTGTAATGACAGACACACCTTTTTTCGTTAAATCATCCCAGTCTTTAATTCCTTTCGGGTTTCCTTTTCGAACAAGAAATACAATTGTTGACGTGTACGGAGTGGAATTATTCGCAAGTCGCTTCTGCCAATCTTCTGCTAATTGTTTTTTCTTACTAATCGCATCAATATCATAAGCAAGTGCTAGTGTAACAACGTCTGCTTCTAAGCCATCAATAACAGAGCGCGCTTGACTTCCAGATCCCCCGTGTGATTGTTTTACATTTACTGTTTGCCCATGCTTCTCTTTCCAATACTTCGCAAAATCTTTATTGAAATCTTGATATAACTCCCTCGTTGGATCATACGAAACATTTAAAAGCTCAACTGTTTGTTTATCTCCACTTCCTTCAGAATTACTAGTGGATGTTGCCGAACCACACCCTGATAAAAGTACAACTGCTGATAATAAAACACCTGTACTTTTCATAAACGCTGTCTTACCCCACTTTTTCATCGTTAAGCCCCCCTAGTTTATACAATAGAAAAAGGCACACAATATATTCACAAACGTGAACATTGTGCGCCTTCAGTTTATCTGATTAGCTTCTAATGTATTGTATTCGATTTCTTTTCATTTTAATTCTGTAATTCATATGTGTCAACTTGGAATTTGGATTTTCTTACTAAACTAAAATATTGGCATACTTCGAGCCCAATGATTTTTCAAATCAGCAAATTCTTTTGGTAACTTACTATTTCCATTCCATTCTAATTTATATGCATTTACTAACACCGTAGCCATTGATTCACGGTTCATTACTCCATTTTGATTAAAATTACCGTTCTTATCATTTTCAGAGTTCATCCATAATTTCACAAATAAGATATTGCACTCGCCGTAAGCGTTAATCCCTTCTGTTCTATGTATATCTCCTCCTTGTTGGTCATATGAAGCTTTAAATATATGGCACCACAGCTTAATCAATGCACAAAAAAATGAGGCAACCACCTTCAAAGATGGTTGCCTCATTTTTACACTTGCATCGCTTTCTCTCTCAATGCTCTTCTTAACAACTTACCAGTCGTATTCTTCGGTAATTCTATTAAAAACTCAATGCTTTTCGGCACTTTATATTTCGCTAAATGTAACGTACAGTAATGCATTAGTTCTTCTTCTGTTACGTTCGTTTGTTTCAGAACGACGTAAGCTCGCACTGCTTCTCCTAAGTTTTCATCAGGAACACCGATTACAACAACTTCCGCTACTGATTCGTGCGTATATAATACTTCTTCTACTTCACGAGGGTATACGTTATAACCGCCAACTAAAACGATATCTTTTTTACGATCAACGATATAGAAGTAACCTTCTTCATCCATTTTCGCTAAGTCACCTGTATATAGCCAGCCGTCTTTCAATGTCGCAGCTGTATCTTCTGGTGCATTATAGTATCCTTTCATAACGTTAGGTCCACGAACGATTAATTCGCCGACTGCGCCGACAGGTACTTCTTCCCCAAGTTCATTTACAATTTTATTTTCTACATGCCAAATATTTGTGCCAATTGATCCTGGTTTACGAGGACGATCTAGCGGATTGAAACAAGTAACTGGTGATGCTTCTGATAAACCGTATCCCTCTGAAACAATAACATTAAAACGTTTTTCAAAGTTTTGCAGAAGAGCAACAGGCATCGATGCACCACCAGAAATACAAAGACGAAGCGTCTTCACATCTTCTGCGCTTGCTTCTTCAAATAAATATAAATAATTGTACATCGTCGGTACGCCAGCAAAAATCGTTGGTTCGTACGTGCGACAAATACGGAATACTTCTTTCGGACTAAATTTCGGTAACATTAAAATTGTTGCCCCGTTCACAATCGGTGCATTTACCGCAACTGTTAAACAGAACACATGGAACATTGGCAGTGCCGCAACGACGCGATCGTCAGCAGTAAATTGTAAATAAGACGCAACATCATTCGCATTACTATATAAATTTTTATGTGTTAACATAGCGCCTTTTGGTTTTCCAGTTGTACCTGAAGTGTATAGGATAACCGCTACATCTTCTTCATCTAGTTCAGGGCCTTCGTATTGTAAGTCTCCAGCCCCCACAAAACTAGTAAACGTTTTCATTTTTTCGGTTTCTGTATGGTTAAAATCTGATGAGGTTTCGCATATGATGATGTTTTCTAATGAAGGAAGTCTTGTTGTAAGAGATTGTATAACAGGTAGAAGGACGTCGAGTACGATGATTGTTTTTACATCTCCATTTTGTAAAATGTAATGCATTTCGTCTGCTGTATAAATTGGATTAACTGGAATAACAGTTGCTCCAGCTTTCATTGTTCCGTATAAACCGACCAAAAAATGTGGTGAGTTCCCAACAACTAATGCGACATTGTCCCCTTTTCCAATGCCCATTTCTGCTAAATTGCTAGAAAACCTTGTGACCATTTTGTTTAATTGGTCATATGAGACCGACTGATCCATAAATATATAAGCCGGTTTATCCCCCTTCTTTTTTGCCGTTTCAGCCAAAGATTGAACGAGATTCACAAAAACCCCACCTTTATAAAATTTAGAATATTTAAAAATTCTAAATTAATTATATTAAAAGAAAATTAAAGTAGCAAGTGATATTCTATTAACTGCATATAGACAGATCACCTTCTCTTAGTTTACTTTGGAAAAATAAGGGGATTTTATTCGCAAGTAATTTATGAAACTAGACCAGAAATCATTTTAGGATAATATGCATTCATCTTTTCTCTAAGTTTATTAAGTTCCTCTTTATTTAACATTGTATGCTCTCCAAACAAGTTGATCGCGTCCGCTCCATCTGCATGAAAATACACCGTAACATATAATGTCGGTAACCCTGTATTGTCTTCATCTATTGATAAGACGACATCTGGCGTTTTATTAACAGTGCTGAATGTTTCATTTCTTTCCCATTCCTTATTTTGAAACCTGTCCTGTATATCCTGTATCTTTCGTTTGTTATCTGTATGCGTAAAATATATAACATTATCCCGCGCTGGCTTTCCAATAGATAACAGGGTACGACTTGAGGAAGTTTCACTGTTACACGCTGCAATCCCAATGACGAATCCGAGCAATATTACAATGTGTATGACCCTTTTCATATCGATCCGCCTCCTTTTCATATATATATTCCTTTATAAGAGGCAGATGTCCTGTAAGTATACATTTTGTGGTAAATGGAATTATATCGACAAAACTACAAAAAGAAAGAGGCTGCCTTTATGGCAGCCTCCCTCATTTTTAGAAGAATAAATGTAAGAAATCTTCTGTTGTAATGTTACCGAAGTAGCGTGCGATATCTACGCCTTCTAAAGCTGCAGTGAATGCATCTTTATCGAACTGAACGCCTGTTAGACGCTCTTCGATATCATGAACATCTAGTGAACCGAAGAAGTCGCCGTAAATTTTACATTCTGTTACTGTTCCTTTTTTCACTTCAAGACGAACATCAACTTGTCCAACTGGGAAGCGGTGTGAATGTTGTAAGTTGAACTTCGGTGATTTTCCGTAGTTCCAATCCCAATTTTGGTAACGTTCTTCAGAAAGTTTGTGGATCTCTTTCCAATCATTTTCTGTTAATTCATACGTTGGGATTTCTGTTTCTCCTTCGAAAATTGTTTCTAGAAGCAGTTGTCTAAACTCTTCTGTCGTCATTTCTTCGTTTAGAAACTCTGTAATGTTCGCAACGCGGCTACGGATTGATTTAATACCTTTTGATTGAATCTTATCCATTTTTACTTTTAACGCTGATACGACGTGATCGATTTCAGAGTCAAATAGTAACGTACCGTGGCTGAACATACGACCTTTCGTTGAGAACTGCGCGTTACCTGAAATTTTTCTACCTTCAGCTAAAATGTCGTTACGACCACTTAGTTCTGCATTTACACCTAATTTACCAAGCGCTTTCGTTACAGGCTCTGTGAATTTTTTGAAGTTGCTGAAACTATCTCCATCATCTTTCGTAATAAAACTGAAGTTTAAGTTTCCTAAATCATGATATACTGCACCTCCGCCTGATAGACGACGAACGACATGAATACCTTTTTCTTTTACGTAATCTGCATTAATTTCTTCTACTGTGTTTTGGTTTTTACCAATGATAATCGAAGGTTCGTTAATGTAGAACAGTAAATATGTTTCGTTAATATCTAAATTTTTCACACAATATTCTTCAATCGCTAAGTTTATTCTAGGGTCTGTAATTCCTTTATTATCAATAAATAACATCATATCACCTCATGAGTTCCATACGTAGCCACTATGCGCTAGCGTAATATGGCCACTGAAAATTTGTTTTGCTTCTGTTACTAAATCAGATGGGTTGCCTGTATGCGGTAAGTGCGTTAATAAAAGTTCTTTTACATTCGCATGTTTTGCAATACTTGCTACTTCTGTACTATTCATATGCCCTGCTTTTGCAGCCTCTTGATGTGCATACATATTACACTCACAAATGAAAAGATCAGCATCTTTTGTGAATGGAATGAATTCAGGAATATAACTTGAATCAGCGCTGTATACTACAGCATCATCTCCAGCTGTAATACGCATCGCAAAGCATGTAACAGGATGAACAGTTTTTAAGAACGAAATCGAGAACGGTCCAACTTGAAATGTTTCTTCTGGATTGTACGCGATTCCTTTCGTATGTGGTTCATGTGTTAAAGAATGGAATCCATTCTCGTCAAACGTATGACCGTATATTGGTAATTCCGGTAGTTGCCTTGTTGTCGCACTCGTAATTAATCTCGCATATTGCAATACCCCAATGTCCGCAACATGATCGTGATGATAGTGTGACAGTACAACTGCATCTATATCAGATGGTGTTATATATTTTTGAAGCTGTGCTAGTACACCACTACCACAGTCTACAAGTAAACGAAAACCATCGTGTTCAAACAAATACCCCGACGTTGCTTCTCCCGCTTCTGGAAAGCCGCCCCAAAAGCCGACAACAGTCATTTTCATATGTATCCATCCTTTCTAAAACCGAGTAGGAATGCAGTTTTTCTCCGTACTTGAGAAAGTTTTTTACTTACATCCTACATTGTTAACTATAATCCATTTCCTAAACTTTTTCATTAATTTTCAATTTTGTTATAAAACAGTTGTTGACTTTTATTTTTTGTACTAATACAATGATAGTAAGAAATGGAAATGGAGGGATTGACATGATCGATCAACCAATGGAGTTTTTCAGAAATTTACCGACGAAAACTTGTGCGCACTGTGGGAAAGAAATTGATGAGCAACACGAAGCATACCATAACAAATGTGACGATTGCGTTCACGAAGAATAGTAGTTTGTGAACATAAAAAACCTAGCAGACATAGTCTACTAGGCTAATAACATCTTATCCTTCATCGTTGAACCTTTCACCAAGAGCTCCAGTTCAAACTCATACAATTCTTTTTTTCGATAATTTTTCGTATGGATTTTATCCATCATCAGGTCGACAACTTTTCGGGCCATTTCATCAATTGGCTGTTCAATTGTCGTAATACCTGGTTCTGTAATCTGCGATAATATTTGATTATCAAAACCGATAACAGCGAGATCATCTGGAATGCTCCAGTTATGGTGCTTCGCCTCTGAGATAATTCCAGCTGCTACCTCATCGCCTCCTGCCAAAATCGCGGTAGGATTTTTTTTGTCCTTTAACACTTCATGGAATATTCGTTTTCCATCTTCCCAAGAGAAAGCGTTTTCAAGAAAGTCAATCGCTTCTACTTGGCGGCTCTTCTCAGTTATTGCACGTAAAAAGCCCATTTTTCGCTGCTGGCTAACGACTTTGGTTTCGTTACCACGACAAAAAATAAGATTACGATATCCTTGATCTAACACATGCTTCGCAGCTATGTATGCTCCTTGCGCATGATCAAACTTCACTGTTGGAATATTTGCTTCCTCAATATATTCATTACACAACACGATTGGACCGTGCTGTAAGTATGGCTCTACATCTTCCCACGGATTTTCTAGTGAACATAGAATAATCCCATCTACTTGCTTCGTAGATAATAATTGTAAATACTCCATCTCTTTTTCCGGTAAATATCTTGTTTGACAAATAATCAGTTTATATTTATGTTCAGAAGCAGCAATCTCGATTGCTTCGATAAATCTACTGAAGAAAGGATTTGTAATCCTTGGAACTAGCACCGCAATTGTTTCCGTTTTTTGTTTACGAAGCCTTCTCGCCGCAGAATTAGGAACGAAGCCTAAATGCTTCATTGCTAATTGAACCCTTTTTTTCTTCTCATCTGAAACATATGGATGATTATTAATCACCCTAGAAACCGTTGTCCTTGATAACCCCGCTAATTTCGCCACGTCCTCTATAGTCGACACGAAATTCTCCCCCTTTGCATGAAAACGTTTTCTTAAATTGATTATATAGTATATTATTGGAAACTGCAATATCGGTTGTTATGATTTTACTATATTAATATTATACATAGGAAAAAGTCTGTTAATGCAGGGGCAATATACTACTTTTAGAAATTTACGTTATGTACATTCCTTTTCTTAATACCATATATCCTTTATTCAATATAAAACCCCATCAATACGTCATCTCCATATGATCCATCTTCATACTTTATTTGCTTTCTTTGTCTTCCTTCTTCTACAAAACCCATACGTTTGTACACTTTAATTGCCCGATCATTAACAGAAACTACACCTAAGCAAATTTTCTCTAAACCTTTCTGCCCTTTAGCCCAACTAATAAGAAATTCAATTAATTTCGTGCCGATGCCTTGATTACAATACGCCTCTTTAATCCCCATTCCCATTGTGCCTGCGTGTTGTAACCGTTCTAGTTCATATCGGGTGAAAAGTAAAAAGCCAACTACCTTCCTATCTACTTCATACACGATATAAAGATTACCTTTCTCATTGCTTTTCCGTATCTTTTCTCTTTCTGCATTACTATCATTCGGTAACTTCTGTGGGGATACTATGAAAAATTTTGTAGTAGTTTCCGATAATATAATTTCTTTTCTAATATTCATAATTGCTTCTGCATCAGTCTCTTTTACTAACCGTATCATTGAATCACCTCGTACTTTTTCTTTTTAAAAATAATATTAAAACTATAAAACGTCCAATATGCAATATTACATATTGAGAATCTTTTTACTCTTGATACAATATTCATACATCAAAATAAAAGGAATGTATGCAATGAATCCAATCTTAACAGCTGCAAAACAACTATTACATAAAGAAGAAAAGGTTTTATCTACTTTAAAATGTTCACTTACTGGCTATATGATTACGCATAAAGTCCCGTATCCTGGCATGTTACTTGCTACTAATAGAAGACTTCTCTTTTTTAGCCAATATAAAAACACATTCATTGCCGAATTTGATTATGAAAAAATATTATCCGTAGAAACGAAGAGAAGAATCTTTGACAAAAAAATAATATTTTACTATGAAGATGAATATATAACGCTTGGATACATTACAAGTTCGAATGTTGAAGCGTTCATAGACTTACTACAAAGAAACAGCAAGACTAGCACAGGCTTATAATCAGCGGGGATCCCCTCGCTGATTCATTATTTTAACTCCTCCCACTTCGTCCAAACTTCTCTCCCGTTTATACGGTACATATTATCCTCTCTATCCATAAACCCCTGTACAATAAATTCACGTCTAATTGTACAAAAATCATCATGATATTGTTTTATAAATGTATTAATTTCTTTTTCTGTATATTGATTTTCAGCATTTAACTTGCTTATTAAATGCTCCAACAATACTAGTTTTTTCTTCTTTTGACCTGGAATCGATTTTAAACGATCCTCTTTATCGAAAAAGTTACGAATGGTCGTATCGCGGAATTTCATTTCACTTTCAGTCATTTTTTATCCTCCATCACTTGTTTTCTTTATCTTTTCACTTAAAATATCAATAAAGTAATATCCACCCATTAACACATAGTAGAACGTAAGTATTCCAAATGCATCTTTCATACTTGTATATACTTCTTTATCAAACAATATAGGTGAAAGGGCATAAACAAGAAAGATGATTAGCGGATTTACGATAAAATAATAAGTAAGATTGCCTCTCATCATATCAACTCCTCTACCCTATGTTTCTCTGTAAATTGTTGTAATTCCTTTTCTTTCGTTTCTATAGCTTTTAGAAAGATTTATAGATGAACTAAGGAAAAAATGCCCTCTATTAAAATAAAAAAGCACCAAAAAGGTGCTTTTTTTTACGCTTCAACCGATTGATTTTCAACCACATTTTTAAATTTTCGTTTGTGCATCAAAGTTAAGGAGGCGATTGTTCCAAGTGATAATACAACGATAAAGATCATGAGCATTCCTATGTTTTGCCACATGAAGTTAAAGTCTCCACTTGATACGACTGCTTTAAATCCTGATACAGAGTATGTCATCGGTAACCACGCATTGAATGGTTGTAAAAACTTCGGAATCAACTCTAGTGGGAATGTTCCAGCACTCGTTGTAAGCTGCATAATTAATGTGATGATGGCGATAAAACGGCCTGCATCACCGAATGCTGTTACTAAACATTGAATTAATGCAATAAACGCTAAACTTGTAATGATGCTAAAGAGTATGAAGTATGGAATGCTTTGTACTTCTACACCCAATCCGAACAGTAATATAACATCTGCTACTATCGCTTGAATAATACCGACTGATAGTAACACGCCGAACTTACTAATAAACCAACTAAATCCTGATTTCGGAACGCCAACTGTATCACGTAATGGATATACAATTGATAATAGTAATGCCCCAACGAATAAACCGAGTGATAAGAAGTACGGCGTAAATCCAGTTCCGTAGTTTGGAACTTCCGCCATTTTCTCCGTCTTCACTTTTACAGGACTTGCAAACATATCATACGTTTTATCCGTCCCTTTTACTTCACCAGTTTTTTCTGCTCCTTCGCCAAGTTTCTCTGCAAGTTCACCTGAACCATCGTTTACTTTTACGAGACCATCCGTTACTTTTCCTGATCCGTCTGCTAGTTTATTAACGCCATCAATTAGCTGGGTTGAGCCAGTTGATAATGTGCCTAAGCCTGTTGTTACTTGACCGGAGCCATCTGCTAATTGATTTACTCCACCTGCCATTTGATTTGCTCCTACAGATAATGTACCTAAACCGCCTGTTACTTGGCTTGAGCCATCCGTTAATTGATTTACTCCTGCAGATAATGTTCCTAAACCACCTGTTACTTGGCTTGAGCCATCTGCTAATTGATTTACTCCTGCAGATAATTGACCTAATCCATCTGTTACTTTTCCAGAGCCGCTTTGTAATTGCGTTACTCCATCAATTAATTGAACTGATCCATCTTTTAATTTATCAGCACCTATTTTTGCATTATCTAATCCCTCACCAAATCCATGAAACTTACTAACAAATTCATTTTGTGCGTTCGTTAGTTTCTCAACACCATCTGCCAGAGCTTTCATCCCTGCTGGATTTGGTAATTTATTTTGCAATCCATTTGTTGTTTGATGTATTTCGCCCTTTAATTGTTTTACTTCTTCATTTAGTTTATTTGTTCCACCTGCTACTCCGGCAGCCTTTTGCTGAACTGTCGCTGTACTTTTTACAGCACTTGTTATGAACGGTTGTAACTGCTCTTGATATTCTTTTGGTAAACTTTCAATTTGCTTTTGTAAATTCGCTACATCTTGTGCTGCAGTTTTAGCATCTCCTACTGTTGATTGCGTAAGTTCATTTAACTGATTTATATTCGCCCCAGCTCCATCTATTTTTTCATTTACTGTATTCAATATAGAAGGAACTTTCGACTGCATTTCCTCTAAGCCTGCAGCAGACTTTTGTACGTTACTATTTAAATCTTGCAATCCCTTTTGAATTTCTTGAGACCCTTTTTCTAATTGACTTCGCCCTTCAACAAGTTTTCCCATACCATTTGATAAATCAGTTGTTCCTGTTTTTAAATCACCGGATTTACTTACTAATTTGTTCAAGCCACCGGTCACTTTCTCAGATCCATCACGCAATTCACCCGTTTTGCTATTTAATGTATTTAAACCTGCTGTTACTTTTCCTGACCCATCTACTAATTTTCCGATACCTGCATTGCTATTTAATACATGTAAACCATCTGTTACTTTTCCTGATCCATCTACTAATTTCCCGATACCTATTTGCATTTCACCGGTTTTGCTATTTAACGTATTTAAACCTGCTGTCACTTTCCCAGATCCATCAAATAGTTTCCCAACTCCATCCTTCATCTCCCCAGATTTCCCTTGAAGTGTATGAAGGCCATCCGTCACTTTACTTGAACCATCATGCAATTCACTTGATCCGTCGTGTAGTTTACTTGCCCCTTCCGCTCCATCTGCTAATCCTTTTGAGACGTCTTTAATAGAATCGAACATTTTCTCTGCATATGTTTTCGTTAACGTGCTTGATACTTCAGTTTTAATCTTTTCAATGGCTGTTCCTCCAATTTGTGAAGATAAGAAGTTTAAACTTTCGTTTGGAATGTACTCTAAGTTTAATGGCTTTGGATTGTCTTTTAGTAACGTTGTAGCGTTACTTGAGAAGTCATCTGGAATGCGCACTAACATGTAATACTTTCTACCTTCCATTCCTTTCTTTGCTTCTTTTTCACTTACAAACTCCCATTTAAAACTTTTATTATCTTTTAAATTATCAACGAGCCCTTTTCCGACCTCAATTGGTTTCCCATCAAATACTGCGCCTTTATCTAAATTGACTACTGCAACTGGTAAGTCATCTAACTGTTTATACGGATCCCAAAAGGCCCACAAAAACATCCCTGCATATAAAATCGGTACGAATAAGACCGCAATAATTGGAATTAATATTTTTTTACTTTTTATAATTTCCGTGAACTCTTTCCGAAGTAACTGATTCCCTTTCATAATTTCTCCCCCTTTTATAAAATGACCAAAATGTTCATATAGTCATTTTTACCCAAACAAAAAGGCTATACTTGTTCATACATATGCCTTATCCCCGAATTTATTACTATGCAACTTTTTCTCATTATGATTATAATTTTTCTATATCCCCCCTTAACTTAAATATATGACCACATTGTTCATTCGGTCATTTTTTTATAAAATTAAAAGGATTATCTTAGTTTGACAATCCTTTTAGTAAATAAAGTTCAAATAACTCTGCAATTTTTTCTTTTTCTAGCGGTTCATGATTTTTTTCCCAATCAAAAATAAGCGATACGTATAGACGAAGCATAATAAATGCTGTAATTTCTGGATCACATTTGCTAATTTCACCTTTTTCAATCGCAATCTTTAAATACGATTGAATAACAGAAACGATTTCCACATCAACTTGTTGCATAACTTCTTGTACTTCTTTCGTTCCCATATCGCGCTCTTCTTGAATTAATTTAATCATGAGCTGATGTTCTTTTCTAAATTCCAAGATGCTATATAATGCTCTATGTACATTTTCAAAAAATGAAACATCTGAACGAATTGCATTTTCTGCAACTTGCTTCATTTCTGTAATTAAATTAGAAATAATTTCACCAAATAGCTCTTCTTTATTTTTGAAAAAAGTATAAATCGTTCCTTTTCCTACATTCGCTAACTTCGCTACTTGATCCATCGTTGTTGCTTTATAACCGAACGCTGAAAAAGACTTTGTTGCAGCTTCAATAATAGAACGTTTTCGATCTATCGCCACATTGTCACCTCCAAAAATGACCAATTGGATAATATAGTCAATCAGTACATCTTTGATATTACCACACGCTTACATTCTATACAAGTTCTCTTTTTATTATTTCCAGTATAAAAGATTTCAGTCAAGTTATATCATACTGTCCATAGTGTATCAAAAAGTATACTTGTATGGAAAGCTAGAATATATTCATAATAATTGCTGGCTAGATCCCACTAGAAATTTAATAAAATAGACAGTGTTCTTAAAACTAAAAGTTTAAGAACACTGTCTATTATTTTGACATAGAAAGTAATATTTTCTCCATTTCTTTCTTAGTTAGCTCATCATCGATTATCTCTTCGTATATCTTTGTATCTCTTGTAAAAATATCATTCACTATGACAATCTGATACTCACTATTCTTACCTTGTGCTGGTACAAACATTTTGAGTCCTTTTAACTTACTCTCTCCTTGAGAATATTTATTATATACCATTTCTTTCCCGTCTAAACTATAACTTTCTAGATTCTCTTCTCCAGGCATCATGTAGTGTAGTGGATCCTTACCACCATTAACATTACCATCCATATACATCCTTGACTGGTAAATTGTAAAACCATATTTCCCTTTTGTATATTCTGATTTAATAACTAATTCTACATCTCTTCCAAAATATGAATCAGCCCATTCTCTCTTTAATTCATAACCTTCAGGTATATAAGTTGGCTCCTTAATTTGATACGGTACATGTTCTTTTGCTTCTTCTATAGTATATGTTAAAGACTTCTGCAATTTATCATTAAAAGGGTTTAATTTCTTCTGAATACTAGCTAATTTTTCTTGATCAGTTTTATTCAAACGTTCAAGATTAATTTCCTTTGTATCTCCATCATAATTCTCAGGCACATTTTTCTTAACCATTGCTTGTTTCTGAATTTCGCTAGCCTCTTTAAATAATTGGACATATTGTTCAAATTCTTTTTTTGTAAAATTCTTTTCTGCCAAATACAAAAGATCTGTATCTCTTTTATATGACTTTATCGACATACCCCATTCTCTACTTGCATTCTCTGGTGTACCATATACTGTTTCTATCGCTTTTTCAAATGCCGCTTTAGATTGCTTATTTTCTACAACCTTTTCCTTCTGTCTTTCATCTCCCTCGGTTATCCTTGCATTTAATAAAAATCCGCCTGCTATAGCTGCTATCGCAATCACTCCAAGTAAAGAAAGACGATACGATTTCTTTTGGAATTTTTTAATCATAATGATTCTCCTTTTTAGTGTTCGTTTATTTCTACTTAAATTTGCTAGGCTTGGTACTTGATAGGAATAGTGTTCTAAGAGGGTAATAATTGTATGACCGTATGCAATTTGCTCCTCTTTATCAATAAAAGTAAGTGCATATGCATCACAGGCTAATTCTTGATCTTCTCGCATACAAAAATAGGCATACCAAAGAATTGGATTGAACCAATTTAATAGGATTAAACTGTACATAATCCAATTTACAGCTACGTCGTTTCTTTTAATATGAGCTAACTCATGGTAAAAGACATATTGTAATTGTTGCTCATTTAATACTTTCATATGTTTTTTTGATAGTAATACTTTTGGGCGGAAGAAACTAAACACAGTTGGACTTGCAATCTTTCCCGCTAGACGTAACGAAACTGCCTTCTTCGTTTTCATAGATTGCTTACAGCGATTAAACACTGTAATGGCCTGTTCATCCGTAATATCCGGTTGTTTCTTTATGTAAGAATATAAACGTCTATTTGTAAGAAACGTGATGGCTGCTAATACGATTACCCCAGCTAGCCAAACATACAAAGCAATTTTGTATAAAGACAATGTAGTCTGTTGTTCCGAACTCGCGTTTACTTCAGGTTCACTATTTTTTGTCACAGTTTCAGAATTTGATTCCAATTCCACTTTTCGATCGCTTTCTATGTTCACTATATTCTCAGTAGCCGGCATATTTTTTGGAATAACTTCCGATACGCTAGAACTATAAGAAAGTAATGAGTAAATGCTATAAGAGCTATCTGGCGACCACGGTAAAAGGAGTCTTATCATTAATACGATCCACAGCATATATTGCCACCGGGGTGTTAATTTATTTCTAAATAGAACTTTTATACATAAAATAAATCCAACTAATATGCTGGCCATAAGTGACGTTTCTATAAGCCAATCAAAAAAATGAGGAAGGTATACATTTAGAAGCGTGTTTATCATTTTTATCGATCCTTCCTCTTATTCTCCTCTGTCTTCTCATCTAAAATGCGTTTTAATTCATTAATATCTTCTGAAGACAATTTTTCCTCTTTTAAAAAATTAACAAGTAACGGTTTAAACGCTGCACCGCAAAAACGCTTTAGTAAAGATTTCGTTTCCACTTGCAAATAATTATCTTGTGATACTAACGGATAATAAGCATACATTCGCCCTTTATCTTGATGGTAAGAAACGGCTTCCTTTTGTACTAATCGATTAATTAATGTGCGGATTGTTTTCGGTTTCCAGTCCATTGCATCTTCCAGTTCTTCTATAATTTCATTCGCTGTTTGTGGAGAATTCGACCAAAGTACTTTCATAATTTCTAATTCCGCTTCAGATATTTTAGGTAATTGATTTGTCATCGTATGTTTCACTCCTAAGTATTACATTTGTAATCTACAATTAAGATTACAAATGTAATACTTAATTGTCAACCATATTTTAGAAAAATTAATTTCAGCTAAACCTTACTTCACAACAACAAAATTCCTCTTTTTCAAATAATCAAATAAAAAAACAAGAAAATCTTTACAATTAATAGTAATATAGAAAATAGACAAGTTTATCAAAATAGTGGAGGCTTTTTCAGTCATGATGCGTGCGCTTCGTTTAAATATAAAGCAAGCTTTTTGTAATCGTGTTTCTTTAATTATTATGTTTAGTGGACTAGCTCTTATTTTTATTTACCATTATTATTATGTAATTCGTTACATTGGGGATGGAACGGATGCGTTTGTAACAACAGCTGTTAAATGGATTGGATTTCGCGACAATGAAATGGATGTTTATTTATTATTAATGCCCGTTATTGCTAGTTTCCCCTTTAGTACAAGTTACAATTCGGATAAATCAGATGGTTTTAAACCGTTTGTAAGTAAAGGGATTTCTTTGTTCCCTTATTCAGTAACGAAATATATCGTTACATTCTTTTGTGGCGGATTTCTTTATACATTTCCATTCATCTTATCGTTATTATTTTGCAAATTAACCATTCCAGACGGAGAACCGACTGCTGGTTCAGGCATTATAAATGATAATGGGATGTTTGCAAACTTATATTACGAATCTCCCCTCACTTACATTGCTGTATATATCGGAATTAATTTTTTATTTGCAGGTTTAATGGCCCTTTTAGGACTTGCAGCATCTGCGTGGTCACAAAAGGACTATATGGCGATTCTTTTCCCATTTGCAGTTGCCTCCATTCCATACGTCCTGCTAAATACGATATTCCCTACAATAGGCGGAGCGCCTTTTCATTTATATGACCCAAAACAACCGTTGCATGGCATGTCGCCATATATTTTAACGATGCAATGCACTTTCTTCCTCCTCGTTAGCTTAATCATGTATATACAAGGAGTAAAACGTGATAGAAAAAAATATAGAAGAAGGTTGCAAAGAAGAGAGCGGTGTAGAAAGGCGTTTCAAGTATAATAAAACCCTAATTTCCTTACTATATTGGAAATTAGGGTTTTATTTACTATTCACTTACGGTGTACCAGCCAATCCCCATAAAATAACAACCGCTACAAAATAAATCGCTTTAATCGCTACTACTAAACATAATGAAACAATTGCATATTTACTTAATTCTCTTCTTGCACCTATTAAAGTGAAAATAACCGCCAAACTAAATGTTATATAAGAAGCTGTTATATTAATTAAGTTATACGTAATATCTAGATTGCTTGTAAGTCCTGTTACATCAGCTACAAACTGAAGCATGACGATCGTACTAAAAAAAATTGCAAGCTGATTCATTAACTTTCCATTTATTTGTAACTGCATTGATGTCCCCCTTTAAAAAACTAAATATTCAATCAATTTTATCATTAGATTACAAAAAAAGGAATCATCTCTTTATACTATTCTATAACAATGAAAAAAAAGAACGCTTAGTCACCTAAGCGTTCCTTTCTTTAAGAAGCTTTCTTCAAATCAATTTGAGCAAGTACTGGGTCATGGTCGCTTACACGTCCGTGCTCTTTCATTATGTTTGAGTTTAAGTGCACTGGATCTACAATTGTGTGCGGTGCGATATTGTTTGTTACTAAAATATGATCTAACACTTGTGCATTTCCTTCGTGAATGTAAGTGTAACGATTCTCTTTTGGCACTGCGTTTAACATATCTTTTAAGATTGTTCCCTCTAGTGCTTTTAGTGGTTTAGAGAACTCGAAATCGTTCATATCACCTAACACGACAACTGGTGCATTCGTATTCTTTTTCTGAATTCCTTGCACGAAATGATTTACTTCTTGTGCTAACTGAATTCGTTTGTCTTCACTTTTTAATACGAGCGGCTGCACTTTTCCAAATGGCGTTGCATCTCCTAGTTTTGAGTTTAAGTGATTTGCAACGACAACAATGTTTTGTCCTTGGAACGTAAATTCTGCCGCTAACGGTTTACGGGTACTTTCAAATAATGGATTTTCGTCTCCAATACGAACAACATTTTTATCAAGTAACTTTGGTACCGTCGCTAATTTCACGCGTGATGGATTATAGAAGAAGCCTACGCGAATATTCGCTCCAGGTGCTCCTCCGTCTTGATTATTGTTTGGAGCGATTTCTACATACTCGTACTTCGGTCCACGAATTTCTAGGACTGCATCAATGATACGTTTTGCGCTTAATGACGCATCTGTTGTACCGTCATTAATTGATCCGTTATTATCTTGCATTTCCTCTACACCGATAATATCTGGCATTTTTAAGTTGTATTTAATAGAATACGCTAACGCTTTTACCTTTTCATCTGTTGTTTCTTTTTTATTCGCTGAGAAGTTTTCAATGTTATATGTAGCAACCGTTAACTTATCAAGACGTGGCTGAATATTTGCGCCTACTTGCTTAAATCCACCATCCACTACAGCTGGCAGTTCTGTTATTGGCGAAATACGGAAAGAACCGTAATCATATCCTACTACCCCTGTTATATCTCCAGTGAAAGTATCTCCTACTTTTGCTACATAATCGCGAGGTACTTTTACAGAAAGACGCTCTGGGTTTAATTGATTTTCATCTAATAGAGGTGTCCCATATTGTGTTACTATTTTATCTCCACCATTTTTTACTGTTACATATAAATTCCCGTTTTTCTGAGGTGTAATAATTTTTGGTGTTGGCATCGTAACACGCATACCTTCTATACTTTCATAGAAGTCGATTGCATCTTCATTTGGATCAAATAAACCAAATGCATCATTATCAATAATCTGGTCCGGGATTTTCACACCGTTTTCTCCAAGTACAATCGGTGCTGGCAAAGTTTGATTTTTTGCGATTACAGCAACGCGACTCGCCTTAATTTCTGTCGTCGTTAAGTCTGTTTCAAATCGCTCTGCATATCCTGGTCCAACATATTCTTCTACTACTCCATCAACTTGAATAAGATCTCCTACTGCTACATTCGCATCTTTTTTATATACGTAAATACCTTCTGAAGTAGCTGGATCATTATCCGGCTGATTATCTTCTATATAAAAGCCGTTTTTATCAAGCGCTGTGACAACGCCTTCCACATTGTTTACTTTCTTCCCGTTGTAAGGAGACATATGTGATTTTCCTTGAATGTCATGAATACGAACCTGTTCATTATTTACGATAATAAATGAAAATGTCGAAATTGCTGAAGAAGTAAGTCCTTCTTTTTCTGCGATTGCTTTCACTACACTATTTTCATTCACTATAATTTGTCCATTATAACGAACGCTTTTATTAGTAGGATTAGAGCCATCTAACGTATAGTAGATTGTTGCCCCTTCTGTATTCGTCGTTAACGTTACCGCTGTTCCTTTAGCAACTTCTCCGCCGTTCGGTGAAGCTACTACATCGCTAACACGGTTTTGTCCTTCACCTTGAAACTTATAAGCTGTTACTGATTTTAGACCTGGGTTACTAAAATATAATTCAAGAGTCCCAGTCAAACTAACTTTCTTCCCGATATTTTCAGGGTGATCTTTTACATTCACTGCCGTTCTCACATCACCTTTTGGCAACTGAACGGGCATGATTTTGTCTGGATTCGTTTCGTTTGGCGAATCTGCAATTGCTACGTTTGTATCATCAAACTTAGCTGGATCCTTCGTATATTTAGAAGAACTTTGCGTATATCCAACAATATATCCTTCCACAATCCCCTTCGTTTTCCCTTGCTGCTTAAATACTTGAATTGCTTTTTCTACTGACATAGAAGCAGTTTCTTCTGCTTGCGCTAAAGTTCCAGTAAATGAAAGCAATAGCAAGAATGATAAAAAGACGCTTAACAATTTCTTCACAGCCATTTTCCTCTCCCTATTTCATATTTTCTCAGCATTTCTATCATAACAAATGATTCGTTATATAGAACTATATTTCGACAAATTTTACAAAAGATTTATTTAATTTACAAGCTTTCAAACTATAATACAAAATAATAATTTTACACCTTCTACAAATGCACTCTATAATGTTAGAGAGAGAAAACAGAAAATATCGATATTTGATTGGCATGTAAAATGGATTCATTTGAATAGGAGTGATTGGATGGAAGTGCAAACAGAAACATACCGCGCAGCTATGAATGGAACATTAGAACGTCATTTTTCAGATATGATTGCTGTTATACCAACTAGAATTACAATTGAGCAGTTAAAACACCGACTAGAAATTATCGCTACTAAAGTTGATGAGTTAAAAATTGTTTATAGTGATGAGACAAGCCTTATTGTTGAATTACATATGGGTGAAACAGTCATACCGTATGAACTGCATATTGATGAGGCGAACGACCCAGAAGAATATAAAATGTACAATAGACAAGATTCTACAATTGTAGATCGTAATTTTGAAGATGTGGCTTTCGGCACTGAAATTTTCACTCGTACGCTATTTGTAGGCGATGTACTGGACTGCTTTTTCCAGCAGTTACAGTTTTTATGGAATCTCGCCCAAGATTTGTTATTTGTAATCGATTCAAGTGCAGCAATGAAAGTGATATCTAGAAGCTATATTGAATATCACGTTGAAAATGAATTATTACCTGACATTCCTGACTTGTACGTTATTCATTCTGTTTATGAAGACGATAAAGATGATGAGCCTACGCAATATTGGTTTCATACACATGGTCTTTTAAGAGCAGGCGTAACTGAAATAGAGTTAATTATTCCAAATCGCATTTCTTCCTACTACGGCATTGGCGATCTCTTTCAAACATTTGCTAATAATGCCGTTGAGAATGGACAAGTCCCTATGAATGAGCCTATCGTTATCGCGCATAGTCAGCAAGGTTCTATACATACAGTCGCTGTTCCGTGGGAAAAAGGATTATCTTATATAGGGCATAAAACGAGTATGGACCAATTATCTTCAATCGAGGATGAAGAAGTGAAACTACAACCAATAGATGCACAAAATACATTCTTAGGCGGAATGGATGCCCGAGATGAATACCATCAATCTCCATCCGTTCTCTTATTCAAATTTAATACTTCAGAAGAATATATTGAAAGTTTTTTCAAAGAACACGAGGAAGCTACAGGGCTCATGTTCTATAAAACAAATAGTGAAACGGCTCGTATGGCTTACAATGCGAAAAATACTTTCGGGTATTTCAGCAACATTTTTCATATTGAACAATCAAATGAAGATTTTCGTTTCCTTACTAAGTTTGGTGTCTCCTACGAAGAAGGAAAAAGTGAACATATGTGGTTTGAAATGCAAAACATTACGGAAGATTTCATTCAAGGAATACTCATTAATGAACCATATTTTATAAAAGATATGAGTGAAGGAAATAGTTATCATTTAGATTTTGATAACTTAACAGAGTGGGTTATTTATGCAGGAGATGCCGTTATAAAGCCAAATAACTTATATATGTTTATTGGCGAATAAATATTTTATATAATAAACGAAACGCCTTCAATATGATTGAAGGCGTTTCTTATAGTTTATTGTGCGATTAATTCAGCATCTATTACTTTCTCCAAATGAGATAATACACGCTTTGCAGCTTCCTCACCTTGATTAATACAATCTGGAAGTCCAGCACCAGCATAGGAGCTACCTGCCAAATATATACCAGGTAACTCTTTCTCCATAAATGTTGTGAGCTTTTTCATTCGCTCGTTATGACCTACTGTATATTGGGGCATCGCTTCTTTCCAGCGACTTACGATTGTAAACTCTGGATCCTCTGTAATATCCATCGTCTTTCTTAAATCTTCTAGTACAAGCTGAACGAGTTCTTCTTCAGTTTGTTCTACAACCGCTTCATCACCAGCACGTCCAACGTAACAGCGAAGGAGTGTTTTTCCTTCTGGCGTTGTATGTGGCCATTTTTTATGCGTCCACGTACATGCTGTAATGGTGTAATCGCTATTTCGTGATACGACAAATCCTGTACCATTAATATCGCGCTGGATTGCGGACTTTTGGAAAGCAAGTGCGACATTCGCAACGGATGTGGATGGAATATTACGGAAGAAACGAAACTGCTTGTACTGAGCAAACATGGACGGCAATACTTTATGCGAAGTTGCCACTACGATGGCGTCCGCTTCTATTTCTTTTCCGTTACTAAGAGTAATCGTATAACCATCACCCTGTTTTGCAATTTTTTCAATGCGAGTTCCCTTTATTATCGTACCTTCATGCATCTTTGCTTCGAGAGATTTTACGATAGATTCTAAACCTGTTTTCACTGTTTGGAACATTCCCTTTTTCGGTTCAGCTTTCTCTTCTTTCGGAGCGAGCGTACGCATACCGAGTGAAATACTGCGATGTTTCTGCTCAATTTGATACATTTGCGGGAATGTTGACATTAAGCTCATTTCATCAATATCCCCTGCATAAATACCCGATAATAACGGTTCTATTAAGTTTTCAACCACTTCATTTCCAAGACGATGTCTGAAAAATTGTCCGAGTGATTGGTCAGATACTGGCTTTGACCTCGGCATTAATAGATCAAAGCCAGCTCTTAGTTTACCAATTGGGGAGAACAGCCCGGAAAATAGAAACGGCGTAATTTGCGTTGGAATTCCCATCATTGATCCATTCGGCATTTTATGTAACCGATTGTTTACGAGGATAAATGATTGACCGGCTTGATTATTTACAACTTCATCGCCGAGACCTAATTCTTTCACTAATCTAGCTGCACTTTCTTTTCGTGCTAAGAAAGAATCTGGTCCGCGCTCAATTGTAAATCCATCTTTTCGAACGGTTTGAATTTTTCCGCCAAGTTTACCCGATGCTTCTATAAGTAATGTATCAATCGGCAAGTTTTTTTCATGAATATTTTTTTGTAAGTTATACATTGCTGTTAATCCAGTGATGCCTCCGCCGACGATCACAACTTTTTTCCTCAAGCAGGCTCCCCCTTTCTTCTTACAGTACAGATTCTTTTTTCTTTAATACAACATCTGTTAAACAATCAATAAATGCGTCCGATGCATTTGGCATTTCTGGACGATAATATTTCGCACCAATTTCATCCGTTACAACTTTACACTCAAAGTCGTTGTCATATAAAACTTCTAAATGTTCCGCAACAAATCCAACTGGTGCATATACGAATGAAGTATAACCGTGCTTTTCATTTAGTTCTCTCGTTAAATCTTGTACATCTGGACCAATCCAAGGATCTGGTGTGTTTCCTGCACTTTGCCAGCCTACTGCATAGTTTGCTACTTCAGCTCCGCGCGCGATATAATCCGCTGTTTCATTTAATTGATCTGGATATGGATCGCCCATTGCAATAATTTTCTCTGGTAAGCTATGTGCAGATACGATTAATACTGCTTTTTCACGCTCTGCATCTGACATACCGTTATATATGCCTTTCACTGCATCAACCCAGTACTGGATGAATTTCGGCTCTTTATACCAGCTATCAATGCCGTGAATTGTTAAGTTTCCAAGTTTCTCAGCTTCTTCTTGTGCTCGTCCAACGTATGATTTCACGCTAAACGTAGAATAGTGAGGTGCAAGAACAAGTGCGATTGCATCTTGTATTCCGTCGTTATGCATATCTTTCACCGCATCTTCAATAAACGGTTCAATATGTTTTAAGCCAAGATACATATGGTACTCTACTTCATCTTGTACTTCATTTAAACGCTTCTCTAACTTCTTAGCTTGCTCTAATGTAATAGTAGCTAAAGGAGAAATACCACCAATTGCACGGTAACGCTCTGTTAAATCTTCCAGCATTTCAGGACTTGGCTTTCTTCCTCTGCGAATATGTGTATAGTAACGTTCAATATCTTCTTCTTTATATGGCGTTCCGTATGCCATTACAAGCAAACCAATTTTCTTTTTCATACAGCAATGCTCCTTTACTTCGCTAACTGCCCTTTAGAGTATTCATGAATAAATGTAGTTAAACGTTTTAATGTATCTGGATTTACTTCTGGGAATACACCGTGACCTAGGTTAAAGATATAACCCGGCTGTTTCATCCCTTGATCTAAAATACCTTTTACATGTTCTTCAATAACAGACCATGGGGCAAGTAAGAATGAAGGGTCCATATTACCTTGTACCGCCTTATGAACGCCACGTGCACGTGCTTCTTCAATCGGTAAGCGCCAGTCTAAGCCGACTACATCAAGCGGTAAGTCGTGCCACTCATTCACTAAGTGTGCAGCTCCTACGCCGTGCATAATCATCGGTACACCCATCTTACGAACTTCTGCAAAAATACGCTCCATTGCTGGTTTAATAAATACGCGATAATCTGCTACATTTACTGTTCCAACCCAAGAATCGAAAATTTGAACTGCTTTTGCTCCTGCGTTAATTTGCGCTTTTAAATATGTAATAACCATATCTGCTAGTTTATCCATTAAAGCGAACCAAGCTTTTGGCTCTGCATACATGAACGCTTTCGTATTATGGTAGTTACGAGATGGACCGCCTTCAATCATATAGCTCGCTAATGTAAATGGAGCTCCTGAAAAACCGATTAACGGTACGTCTAACATTTCTGTCGTTAATAAACGAATTGTATCTAGTATGTATGGTACGTCATCTTCTGGATTGATTTCCCCTAGTTTTTCTACGTCTTGTAAAGAACGGATTGGATTATCGATAACTGGGCCAATACCTGATTTAATTTCTACGTCCACACCAATTGCAGGTAGTGGTGACATAATATCTTTATAAAGAATTGCTGCGTCTACGTTATATTGATCAACCGGCAATTTTGTAACGTAAGCACATAACTCTGGATTGTGTGTAATTTCAAATAAAGAATACTTTTCTTTAATCTTTCTATATTCCGGCTGTGAACGACCTGCTTGACGCATATACCATGCTGGTACATAATCGGTACGCTCCCCCCTACATGCTTTTAAAAATGTCTCATTTATAGTTCTTACCAAGACCGTTGCTCCCTTCCTTACCAATGCTTCGAATACGCTCGATATTTATCTTTTTTTACTATACAGCTTGTAAAAACAAAATGCATAATATTATGTACGTTGTTCATTAAATTGACACAAACATTCTTAAAAACGCTTACTATTTTCACAACATTCTTATTATAACACAGAGAAAAACTATGGTTTAGCTACTTTTGACTTTTCTCCTTCGCGATTCGTTTGTGTGTTATATGGTACAACGTAAAAGCTCGGTTTTGAAAATATGTTAACGAACTTTTCCTCATATTCTCCAGCACCGTTTACAGTGCTAACATGCGTATGAATTCCATTCTCCACTCTATAGATTCGGTACATAATTCTGTTATCTGGAAGTGGCGTCCAGCTTAATTTTGCTTTAAATAAACCGAAAGGACTAAATGATAGTTTCATTTTTACATCTTCAATTCTTCGCAGCCGAATCGGAGCACCGATTGTTTCCACACCTTCAGGCTTCATAAACTTCTCTTTATGTTCTACATTAGCCTTCGTTAAAATTTTCTTAAATAATTTTGTCGCAGATGCACTTTCTCCTTGCAACTGATGCTCCTTATCCGTGCGGTCATAACCAATCCAAACAGCGCCTACTAAGTTCGGTGTATAGCCGACGAACCACATATCTCTTGCTCCCTTATCGTCATTTGGCAATGAAGTTGTACCTGTTTTCCCAGCTAACGCACCGTTATATACACCAACTCTCGCTGTTCCTTCCTTCACAACTCCTTCTAACATTTTCGTCATATACCATGCTGTCTGCTTCGAAAAGATTTTCGTCTCTACTTTTGGAGATTCCCCAATGACTGCACCGTGTCTGTTTAATACTTTATCAATAACGTGCGGCTCGATAATATTTCCATTTGCTAAAAATGAACGATACATTTTTACAAGATCAAATGTTGAAACACCATTTTTCAATCCGCCAAGTGCTGTACTTAAACCAGCATCTGCAATATGAACATTCCCTTTTTCTAAATATTGCTTTCCTTCTTCTACCCCTAACTCATTTAATAAAGAAACTGCCGGTACATTTGCCGACTCTAAAATCGCATCATACATCGTCATTTCTTTTGAATACTCATGATTATAATTTCGAGGTTCATACCCTTCAAAAGAATTTCTTTCATTTGTTAATAAAGAATACGGATTATACTTTTTCGTTTCTAGTGCTGGTGCATAAACGATAAGTGGTTTTAAAACAGATCCGGGCTGCCTTTTGGCAAAAACACGATTAAATCCTCTCGGGACGTACTTTCTTCCCCCAATCGCCGCTTTAATCCCTCCCGTACGATTATCCATTAATAAGAACGCACCTTGCGCCCCTTCTTCTTTCCCAGGAAAATTCCTTGCATCTTGAAACTGGTTATATGCTACCTTTTGAATCTTTTCATCCATAGGTACGACAAACGTATATCCTCCGCGAAGTACTTCTTGATGAGACAATCCGTATAAACGGGCGGCTTCATCTATGACCATATCAATATACGGCATATATGCAAGCTCATTCTCATCTAAATTTTTATATAGAGCAATTGTCTTCCCTTGATAACGAACGCTTTCTTCTGCAGTCAAATAGCCTTGTTTATGCATAAGTGACAACACTAGATCACGGCGTTCCTTACTCTTCTCTGCAGAATAGTACGGTGAATATCCGTTTGGTGACTTCGGAAGGCCTGCAAGCATTGCCCCTTCCTCTACTGTTAAATCCTCAACATTTTTATTAAAATACAACTTTGCTGCCGCTTGAATACCGTAAGCCCCATGACCAAAATAAATATGATTCATATACATTTCAAGAATTTGTTGCTTCGTATATTTTTGCTCTAATTGAAGAGAAATTGCAACTTCCTTCAATTTGCGCGTAAATGTTTTTTCACGAGTTAAAAAGACGTTTTTAGCGAGTTGCTGCGTAATGGTACTACCGCCCTCTACCTTTTCTCCAGCTAACGTATCTTTATAAAGAGCCCGGAATATAGACGGATAATCAATTCCTTGATGCTCATAAAAACGGGAATCTTCCACCGCAACAAACGCTTGCTGCACATACTTCGGAATTTGCTCGACTGGTACGAGTTCCCTATTTTCTACGTATAATTTCGTAATTTCTTTTCCTTTCTGGTCAACAATACGTGATGAAGAGTGGAAAACGAGCTGCTTTTCATCCATCATATAGCCACCAGCTAACACGATAAGTTTATAGAGTACAATTGCTACTACAAACGTTGCGACGCCGCCTAATAAAGTCCACTTTACTTTCTTCATACATCGTCCTTCTTTCCAAATGATGGTACATTTATTATTTGAAAAAGAAGTATCTTTATGTATATAATCTTCGAAGTTTTTTAAGAGAGTTGATATAATAGAAACAAACTATTAAGGGGGCATTAAAATGAAGGCGATTATTTCATACGAAACACCTCTAGAACAATCACATTTCACTGCAAAAAATGATGAGAAAAATATGTTTTATAAAGAAAATACAGAAGAATCTGTAGAAGGCTCACTTCAGTATGACGTACTAGATGCTGTCGGTGAATTTAAAGGACAATCTGGCTATATCGTTTGTAACAACATTTCTGTCACAGACGAAGGTCGCCCAGTATTTGAAAACCGCTTTAAAAACCGCGCAGGCCTTATTGAAAACGAACCAGGATTCCAAGCGATCCGTGTTTTACGCCCATTAAGTAACGATACATATGTCATCTTAACGATGTGGGAAACAGAGCAAAACTTTAAAGACTGGACAGAATCACGTTCATTCGAAAATGCTCATAAAAAACGTCCCACACAAGCAGAAGGACAAGCTCCAGCGCATCCACATGCCGAACAGCAAAAGAGTATTTTCTCTCGTCCTTCTTTTGTGACTACTTTTGATGTGTTAGTTTAATTAAAAAGTAATACAACACTAGCAGTACGTGAAATTATATTAACGATTTTTCGAATATATCTATCATATCTTTGAATATATCAACGATTTTCCGAATATATCTATCACATCTTTGAATATATCAACGATTTTCCGAATATATCTATCACATCTTGAAATATATCAACGATTTTTCGAATATATCTATCACATCTTGAAATATATCAACGATTCGACTAAAGATATCCATTTAATAACAAAAAGGAAACACCATTACACACCGGTGTTTCCTTTTTCTTTGTACCAATTATATATACGAAGTGAATCTTTTTTTCTCATATGCTTTACTTCATAACCGCGCCCAGCTACCGCTACAAGAGTTGTACATAATTCATCTTTTCTTTGAAAATACGATTGATTATAACCTACTGCTTGAACATGTCTTCTTCGCATTATTCCTGTATATTTCGAAAAATTACGATATACAACCGTTAGTTGATTTTCTCTTAATTCATAACCGCCACTTTTATATCTAGCATACGCAAGTAACGAAAACACGATAAATAACGGTAAAATAACAAACAACGCAATATATTGTTTAAAATATATACTCACGCTGGCAATTAGAACTGTGAGTATGATACTTATTAACCAGCCCATAATGAAATAACGACGCAACGCTGTTTTGGGTAAGTGAACGATCTCCGCTTCGATTTCATATGGTAACTCTAAATATGTGATCAGGTGCTGTACATCTTTTTTCTTCATAAATGGATGCAACATTACTTCGTTACTTGCTGCTCCAATACTTTGAATTGCTTCCACTTCAACAGCACAATAGCCAAACGGCTGGCGAAGCATACCTTCTTTTACAGTAATCGCTTGAATGCGGTGCAATTTTAAGACAAACTCTTTCTTTTCAAATAATCCTTGAACGATACGAATCTCTTCCCCTTTTCGCTCAATTTTAAAGTTTGCATATTTCAACACATATCCAGCCGTGGAAATAATCCACGAAATTGCCATTAAAATTAATGCAATTACAATTAGTTTATAAACACCGTTTCCCATCACATACGCTTCTACTTTACTTGTGAATCCTTCAGGAAGAACAAAATCAAACTTTGTGTAAAGAAGTACTAGCCCAGAGAACACTAGTCCGAACCGACCAGATGTAATCGCTGCGGCTAAAACCTCTTTCGCTGTTAACTGATAAACCGTCTTGCTTTCTTCCTCTTCTATTTCTTCTTTTACAGTAGTTTCTTTCTTATGTAATAAAGAAATTAAATGTTTTGCCTCGTCTTCTTTAATACCAGCCAACATCACTTCTGGTTCATTACCACCACCGGCTACTTCTATATTTAACTTCATAAGTCCGAGCATTTGATAAATGATGTTAGAAGACGTACTAATATTTTGTACACGCTCTTTATTTAAATAGCTTTCCTTCTTTACAAAAACACCGTGCTTTATATGTAAAATATTATTCTCAATCCAGTACACTTTAAAATACCATTTAATTGCTGAAAAAATAGCCATGATGAATAAAACAACCAGAAGAAAAAGATAAAATAAATACCAAGGTTCCACTTGTTCATCAGGTTTAAATAAAACAAGAATAATAAGTGGCAACAAACTCGCAACCCTAATACCTAACAATATCGTGATCGGATGTTGCCTCTTATACATCCTCATCACTCACTTTCGCAAGTTCTCCAATTTGTCTTTTCAGCTGTTCTGCTTCTTCTTTCGTTAAACCTGGGATACTATGAGAAGTTGCGGCTGTTGAAATGTGTAATTCTGCTAAATTATACTTTCTCATAATCGGCCCTTGCTCAATCGTTACGTGCTGCACACGGATCATCGGAATAAGTACGCGTTTTACAACGAACATTCCCTTTTGAATCTCAATCTCTTCTTCATTTAATCTGTAACTATAATAGCGCTGACGTAAATTTGGAAACACAAAATAATCAAGTGGAATAAATATAATGGCTCCTGTTACTAATAGTCCAAACAACCAGCCCCACCAGTTAAAGTTAATCATAAAAAAGAAATACGCAATTACGACTGTTAGTATGACTGCCGCCCCAATTAAAGCGTGAATCCTCCACACTTTCAGCATATTAGAATGAATCTCCCTTTCTAACGGCTGCATCTCATCACTCCAATTCTATGAATTTATTACTTATATATTATCAAAAAATAAGGTTTTATATACAATTTTGTAAATTTATAGTCAAATAAAAATAGTTGAATCAAAAGCATGTTAAAAAACATACCTCAGTTTTTAAAATTACATATTATAAATATGAATTATATTGAACCAAATAAACCCTGCATGATTCATGCAAGGTTTATCGTTTTATACACAATATATTTCATTATTGTTGAGATATACTAGCATCGCTTTCAATTCGCTTTTCTTTTTGGCTCAGTTTTTTATCTTTAGATTTTTTTAATGTTAAAGTCATGCCAATAAAAATAAAAAGAATTCCTGTTATTTGCATTAAAGTTGGACGGAATCCAGTAAGTACAGTATCTAATAATATTGCCACTGCCGGATCTAAAAAAACTAATATTGAGATTGTTTTTGTAGATAAATGGCGTAAACTATCAAAAAACAGATAATACACTATCCCTGTGTGAATAAAACCAGTAGCTATAATATATGTCCAATTACTTTGAGTGAGGCCACTAAAAGCATCTAAATCTATAAATGGTATTAAAAGAAATATCCCCAAGAATGTTTGTAAAAATGTCATTGCATACGCACTCATTTTGTTAATCCCTTTACCAAATAAAGTTGTAAATGCATAAAAGAGAGCTGCAAGAAATCCCCATATCATACCTGAAGACATTAATGAACCGAAAGAAAAGCTCCCATCGATACCAGCAATTAATAAAGCTCCCACAAAACACACAACTATTGAAATGATAGATATTAATGTTAATTTTTCTTTAAAGACGATACTTCCAATTAACAGTACAATTACTGGTGCAAGATGATAAACTGAGATAGCAATTGTAACTGACATATTTTCAAAGGCTTTAAATAAGAAAACCCAATTAAATACTAAGAAAAAACCACATATTAAAACTTGAATAACTTCTTTTCGTTCCCATTTATCTTGTTTATATTGCCCTGTAAGCAACCAGCATACACTTAAAAATATTGTCGCAAAAATACACCTTACAAACACTAATTCAAACGAAGGTAAGTTTGTTTGAACAGAAAAAAATCCAACTGATCCAAAGATAACCATTGATGCTATCATCTTTAAGGCCGGTACCGTTTTCTCTTGCTTAAAACTTTTTTGAAGCAAATTAATCCCCCTCCAATAAAAACTCGGTTTATAGTGAGAAAAACACCAGCCTAAAAAAGGACAGGTGCTTTTCCTCAAAAACACTCAATTACAAATTTTTCCCTGCAGTCCAACCACCATCAATTACAAAATTAGAACCAGTAATAAAGCGGGCCTGATCAGAAATCAAGTAATCAATACATGAAACAATATCCTGCGGCAACCCCCAAGTATCTAAAGATTGATTACTTTTTATCATAGACATCAAGGCTTTATTACTAAAGTATTCTTCTGTAAGTTCAGTTCTAATAACACCGGGAGAAATGCTATTTACTCTTATATTTTGCTTCCCAAATTCCATAGCCATCTGTTTAGTCAATCCGATTAAGGCATGCTTTGATGCCACATAAGCAGCTCGCTCTGGTTCAGCCATTAATCCAGAAACCGATGCTATATTCACAATACAACCTTTTATTTTCGATTCACACCATCGCTTAGCTACTTCCCTAGAAAGGATAAATGGGGCTACTAAATTTACATCAATTACTTTTTTAAACATATCATCGGATAAATGTAAAACAGGTGTTATCTCTCGAATACCAGCTGCATTTATTAATATATCAGGAGAAAGCTTTTCTAAATCTAATTGAGTAAAAAGATTATGAATCGCTTCGCTATTACTTAAATCAATTTGCACTACTTTCAAAGGCATATCTGTTTTCATATAATCTATTAAGTTATTATTATTAATATCAAGAGCTATTACATGAAATGATTTTTCTAAAAAGTATTTTATACAAGCATGACCTATACCGCTATTGGCTCCAGAAATCATAATTATTTTATTCTCTCTCATTTTGTCTCCTTATAAGAAAATGTTACTAATAAAATATCACGAAAAGCCTCCGTACTACATTCTGTTCCAAGTGGCGTTACGGCATGGAAGACCTTTTGTCCAAATACTAAAGTTTCTAACGGCTCCTTCAAACTTATAAACTGATTAATTTCCCGAGGAGAATTAGCTATTAAATTATCTCCACCAATAGCTGTATTACTTAAATTCATAAGGTGTAAAAACACTACTGGTTCATCATCTTTATGTAACCAAATAGGTGAACTAAAAGATGGTCTTTCTTTAGTAGCTTTATATCTTACTTGATGTAAACCTATAATTAAGTCTTTACTTGTATCTATTATATTTGTTTTAAATGCAAATTCAGTATCGAAACGCACCATATTTTGAATTAAAGGATTATATAAAAAGCTATCATTTATGCTATTAAACTGTCTAACTTTCCCGCCATCATCATAGTTATATTCTTTAGATTGGAAGTAATCATTACTATTATCTAAAATATAATCTGGTGAATCAACATACTTTATATACCTTGAATAAGATCTAGCACGGCATTCACCGTACGCATCATCTTCCAAATTATAATAATCTAACTGTGCTTGTGTTAATAAGCGATGATTCTCTTCCTCTTGTAAAAAGATTTCATTTGAGATTTCAAGGAATCCTTTAGATTCAAATTCATGTACCTTTTCTTCTATGCTAAATCCACTCATTTTACTAAGAACAAACGTCATTATAAAAACCTCCACACTATTGTATTTTTCTATCTCACCCTATGTTAGAAATGCAATAAGTAACCGAGATTCTTGCTTAATAAAATTAAAAATTATGATATTCAATTAATACACCAAATGAAATATATGTAATCCATTAACACTATCTCTTAAGCAATATTATATATCCTTTTGGATATATTTTCTAATTATCTGAAGATTTATCAACATTAGTCTTAATATTCAAAATTAAAGAAATGGATTTTTCAGAAAGATAAAACTGCGAGTATTGCAATTATTTATGTATATAATTTTTTTAAAAATTATATTTTAAATATAGCTAGTTTTTTATAAATTTTTTGATATAATTACATACGGGAAAAGGGAAGAATTTTGTCTTCCCTTGTGTTTTTATTTGCATCTAGTACTTTTGCTAGATGCTTTTTTTTATGCTAAAAAAGGTATCCTCAAATACTTTGAGGATACCTTTTCCATCAATTTAGTGCAGTTCAATAATTGTACCATCTTCGAATACTTTGAATACTCCAGTAAATCCTGGTCCAGCTGCGCCTTCTATTTTATATGTCGTACGCACTCTAATTTGATAATATTTCTTTCCATTCTCTACTTGCGTATTCTCTAGCGTGTAATCATAGTCTTCTTTATATTCATTTTTAATATATTCTTTAGCTTTCTCAAAAGTAAATGCATTTTGATTTTTTTCTGCCTCTACCTTCTCATTCTTTTCTGTCTCAGTTTTTTGGTTCTTTTCAGTCGCTACCTTTTGATTTTTTTCTGTCTCTGCTTTTTGATTCTTTTCTGTTGCTACCTTTTGAGTCGTTACTGCAGTGTTTTTTTGTGCCTTCGCTGGTGCTTCACTTTTTGCATTTTTTTCTTCTTCATTAATTTTAGTAACTAATCCTACCGCTTTTTTATTATATTCTTCAAGTTTCTTGTTATCTTTTGTTTCTGCAACTAGCTTATTTAATATATCTTTTGCTTCTGCATAATTTTTCTTACTTATTAACTCTTCACTTTTCGTCAGTTGCTCGCTATACTTCTTTTTTTGTTCTAAGATGGCTAGTAATGCTGTTCGTTCTTCCTTTGCTTGTTTTATAAGCGTAGTATTTCCATTCTTCATGTTCTCTACTTTTTCAAATGACTTGATTGATTCTTCTATCTTTGTTTCTTCTTTTAACTTTACAGCTTCAATCATTGCTTTCGTTTGTTCTACTAGAACTTTTGCATCTGAATCATCTTTTTTCTCATCTAGCGCTTGTTCAAATGATGATAAGGCATTTTTATATTCTTTATTTGTTAACGCGGTCTTTCCTTCATCCATTGCTTTTTCAAAATTACCATTACTACATCCAGCTAACATTAAAAACGTAAGTCCAATTACCATTAATAACTTTTTCATTTTCTCTCCTCCTATATATCCCTAAAACAATAACAGCATATGTATAAAAGTCTGTGTAGTAATTAGACTGAAAGTAAATATGTACTACGTTGTGTGTGGGAAAGGAAGTACATTTCATTTACTATCATTACTTAAAACCCCTAAATAGTTGGTTTCTTCTTCTTTTAAGACAGAAAGGATTTTTAATAATGTGCGTAAAGATCTCACCAGGCCCTTTACTACACACACTCTTATACACATAGAAAAACTATTTTTAGGTTGCTATTTTTTTAACTTTACATATTCTCGGTTGTTTTGCTACGAATCTCATTTCGTAACATACCGGAAAACAAAAGAAAACAAACCGTAATGTAAGTTACAGTTTGTAACTTTTTTGTAACACAAATGTAACATAAGGTTTTTAAATATACAATAGTTTTTTTACATTATTTTCCCCTATCTACATTTTAAGGTGCTACTACAGTGCTAAAACGATTTTCATCTCCCACCTGCTATTGGACTATCATCCTTTGAGTACTTTAGGAAATAGACTTCTTTCCTAAAGTACTCAAATTAATTAAAAAGATAACTCTTTTTTCATCCAAACATTAAGAAGGCCTTTAATCTTTTACTTTCACATTAAATATATATAACTAACTTTTTTGATATAGCCACATTAAGAAAATAGGGTAAACTTTGTATTCCTTTTTGTTTTTATTTGTATCGAGTTCTTTTGCTAAATACCTTTTTTATGTCAAATAAAAAAGGTATCCTCAAATACTTTGAGGATACCTTTTCACCTTTATTATCTCTGCTGTTTTCTACCTAATACGAGTAACCCAAAACTCATCATTACAAGAAGTGCTCCCATATATGGTTCCACAGGCATTTTCTGCCCTGTCTTTGGTAATTCTTTTTCTGGTTTTTCTGGATTCGGTATTCCAGGTTTTTCTGGATCTGGTGTCCCAGGTGTTTCTGGATTCGGTGTTCCAGGTTTCTCTGGATTTGGTGTTCCAGGCTTTTCTGGATTCGGTGTTCCAGGCTTTTCTGGATTCGGTGTTCCAGGTTTTTCTGGATCTGGTGTTCCAGGTTTCTCCGGATCTGGTGTTCCAGGCTTTTCTGGATCTGGTGTTTCTGGACCTGGTGGTGCTAAATGATTCAATTTGTTTAATACTTCTAATTGAACTGCATTTATCATTCCATTTGTAATTTCAAATGGAATTGGATTAGTTAATTTTTCATATCCTTTTGGTGCTTCTACTTCTACTAGTGTGTAGTTACCTACAGATAGATCTGCGATTTTTGCCTTTCCATCTTTATCTGTTGTTACTTTCACTACTACTTTTCCCTTGTCATCATGGACTTCAAACACAGCTCCTGATAAGACTTCCTTGCTTTCAGCGGCCATTTTTGTAATCTCCACTGAACCTTTGTCTAACTTTTCATTCTCTACTTTCAATGATAAGACTTTTGTCATACCTTTTTTAATTTCGAATGATACTGGTTCCGTTAACTTCTTGTAACCTGGTAAGCTCTTCGTCTCTACTAATTTGTATTTTCCTACTGATAGATCTGAAACTTTTGCTTTTCCTTCTTTATCTGTCGTTACTTCTGTTACTACTTTGCCTTGCTCATCTTGTACTTCGAAGACTACGCCTTCTAATACTTTTTGGCTATCTTTATCTACTTTTGTTACTTCTACATTTCCCTTGTCTAACATTTCATTTTCTACTGTTAAAGTAAGAGATTTTGTCATGCCTTTTTCAATTTGGAAAGTAATCGGATCTACCAATTGCTTATATCCTTTTGGTGCTTTTACTTCTACTAACTTGTATGTTCCAACTGATAAATTAGTAACTTGTACTTGTCCTTTTTTATCTGTCGTTATTTTAGCAACTACTTGTCCTGCTTCATCTTGAATCTCAAATACAGCATCAGCTAAAGCATCTTTCGTTTCTTTGTCTACTTTTATAATTTCTACATTTCCTACATCCACTAATTCATTTTCTACAGTCAATTGTAATGCTGTAACTCTACCTTGTTCAATTTCGAATGAAACTGGCTTTTCTAGTGGCTTGTATCCTGTCGGTGTTTCTACTTCTACTAACTCATACTTTCCAATAGATAAATCTGAAACGTTTGCTTTTCCTTCTTTATCCGTTGTTACTTTTGCAACTACTTTTCCTTTTGAGTCACGTACTTCAAATACAACATTTTCTAATGGTGCTTTACTGTCTTTATCTATTTTTGTAATTTCTACATTCCCCGTATCTACCATTTCATTTTCTACAGTGAACGTTAAAGATTTTGTCATACCTTTTTTAATTTCAAATGGTACAGGCTTTTCTAATTTTTTGTAGCCTGGTAAACTCTCTACTTCTACTAACTTGTACTTTCCTACTGATAAATCTGAAACTGTTGCTTTTCCAGCTTTATCTGTCGTTACTTTCGTTACCACCTTGCCTTTGTCGTCTTGAACTTCAAAGACTACACCTGCTAACGGTGCCTTATTATCTTTATCTATTTTTGTAATTTCTACATTTCCCGTATCTACCATTTCATTTTCTATTTTTAATGATAGAACTTCTGTCATTCCTTTTTTGATTTCGAATGATACTGGCTCTGTTAATTTTTTGTATCCTGGTAAGCTTTCTTTCTCTACTAATTTGTACTTTCCTACAGATAAGTCTGAGATTTTTGCTTTACCATTTTTATCTGTTTTTACTTCCGTTACTACTTTACCTTGTTCGTCTTGTACTTCGAAAACTACGCCTTCTAATACTTTTTGACTATCTTTATCTACTTTTGTGATTTCTACTGAACCTTTGTCTAACTGTTCATTCTCTACTTTTAATGATAAGACTTCTGTCATACCCTTTTTAATTTCGAATGATACTGGCTCTGTTAATTTTTTGTATCCTGGTAAATTCTCTACTTCTACTAGTTTGTAATTCCCTACAGATAGATCTGAAATTTTCGCTTTTCCTTCTTTACCTGTTTTTACTTTCGTTACTACTTTGCCTTTTTCATCTTGCACTTCGAATGTTACGCCTTCTAATGCCTTCTGGCTGTCTTTGTCCACTTTTGTAATTTCTACTGAACCTTTATCTA
>NZ_JACVUW010000024.1:0-41329 GCF_016625265.1 Bacillus sp. S71
TCTGGTTTTGGTTTTTCCGGCTCTTTATCACCATCCGGTTTTGGTTTTTCTGGTTCTTTATCACCATCCGGTTTTGGTTTTTCTGGTTCTTTATTACCATCTGGTTTTGGTTTTTCAGGCTCTTTATCACCATCTGGTTTTTGTTTTTCTGGTTCTTTATCACCATCCGGTTTTGGTTTTTCTGGTTCTTTATCACCATCTGGTTTTGGTTTTTCCGGCTCTTTATCACCATCCGGTTTTGGTTTTTCTGGTTCTTTATCACCATCCGGTTTTGGTTTTTCTGGTTCTTTATCACCATCTGGTTTTGGTTTTTCCGGCTCTTTATCACCATCCGGTTTTGGTTTTTCTAGTTCCTTATCACCACCTGGTGTTTTCCCCGTATCCACCAAACTATCCGGTAAATTTTTACTCGGCTCCACCACCGGCCCCACCATATTAGTTGGCAGTTCCGGCTTTTGTGGCGCTGGTGCATCTGATAATTTGATTTGTGGATCTTTCTTTTCTACCGACACATCATCTGGCTTATACGTCACTGGTGTAATCGGTGATTTATTATTTCCGATTAAATCTGCTAAATTAATGTTTGGTTTTTCTCCAGGTTTGTCATCTTTTTTTGCAGGATCAGCAACTAAATTTGGGAACATAGACTGTAAATTACTTCCTGTAATACGGTCATCTTTTTTCTCTTCTGTATTACTTGCTAGTTTTACCGTTTCTCTTCCTGCTGTACTAAAGCCTTTGTCATAAACAAGATATCCTGACGTTCCAAATAAAGCCACCGACATTACTGATATAGCAACTTTTTTTCCTAGATTGTTGTTGTTTTCTTCCATGTTTCTTCCCCTTTTCACATCTTTATTGAATCCAGCCGTTTGTTTTCATCTCTGTTAATTTTTCTTGTGCTGCTCTTACTTCAGCTTCATTTTCATTTGCTTGTACTGTTTTTCTTAAGAAGCGGTTCGCTTCTTCATATTTTTTTTGTTTAATTTTGAACATCCCAAATGCAAAATTCACATGTGGATCTTCATCATTTTGCGAATATGCTTCTGCGAAAAATTTCTCGGCTTCATTTCCTTGTCCCACTTTATCGTATAAAATCCCTATATTCACAAGTGTATTTGTATCTCGGGTCCCACTGTTGACAACTCGATTATAAGCTTCTAATGCTTGTTGATACGCAGCATTACTTTTTCCACCATCTCGCGATTCGTAAAATTGACCAGCTTCATAATATACAATTCCTAGTTGATTTAGTAACTCTATATTTTTCATATCCTTTTGGATTGCAGCTTGTAATACTTGAGATGCTTGTTGATAATTCGCCTCTTTTTTCGCACTATCAATTAAATTTGTTTTATTCCAAAGCACATATAAGTTTGAAAGTTCAATTGTATATATAGCGTTCTTTGAATCTTGTGTAATAGCTTCTTTAAAGAACGATTCAGCTTTGTCTAACTGCACAGTTGCCGTAGCTAGTTGTCCTTTTAAATACGAAACAATCGCCTTATCTTCATTTGTTTTCGTGCTCATTTTGACGATAACGTCTTCCGCCTTTTCAAATTCTTTCATCTTCATATGACTTACAGCTAAATCTCTCATTGCATCTTTTTTATACGGTTCAATTCCTTTTGCATTATTCGCTAATGCTTGTTCGAAATTCGGAACTGCTTCTTGATATTTTCCAATGCGGAAATTTGCTGAAGCTAATAAATAGGCAGCTTCATTATTTTCTTTATCAATTTCTCTATCCTTTATTAATTTGGTAATATAGTCGATTGCAATTTTATTCTTTCCTTCAGCAACGTAAATTGTTGCTAATTGAAGATGCGCTTCGTCTTTTCCTTTCACTGCAATTGCATGACCAACAGCCTCTTCTGCAAGTTTATATTTTTTATCATGATAGGCTTGCCTTGCTTGTTCCATAAAGTGTTGATATTTAGCATTCGTTGTATAGAAGTAATACGCCGTAGCACCACCTATAACGACAATTGTAATTGAACCAATGATCAAAATACGTTTTTTATTTTTGCTCCACCATTTTGAAAAGGCAGACGGTTCTTTTTGTTCATGCGTTAATGTAAGAGGTTGATTCGATGCTTTTGCATTTAAAATTTCATCATCTATATCATATTCAACTTGTTTTTTTGTTTGTTTACGGCTCTGTAAAATGCTATTTGGAACTGTGATTGTAGCTGCTATTTCTGGCATTGGTGGCTCTTTTTCTTCTTTTATCTCTTTAATAATGCTTTCAATTTCCTTTTTTAACGCATGATCAATGTTTGGAAATTGTACGATTCGTGAATAGACGAAACAAGCATATTCTTTATTATTTTCTCGCTCCAATTCAGTAGCTAGTTCCACATAACTTTGCAGTACTTTTTTTTGATTTATTTCAGATTCTTGATTCTCTAGTAGTTGAATAATATATGCGAGTTCTTGTTTTAGAGCTGTTGATGGATTGAGTGAATTAAAAATTGTTTTATATTCATATAATGCCGCTTGTTTAAATCCTCTCTCTTCTAATAATCTTGCAATTTCCAAACATTTCGATACAAAAAGAGAGTGTTCTTCTTCTGACTGCCTTTTCGCATCAATTTTTACTATTTCTCTTGCACTATGAAATACATCGTACCATTGTGCAAAGCTTGGACATTCTGCGAAAGTGTTACTATTCCATGCTTGATTAAATAACTGTGCGATTTCCCCATTCCATTGATGATGCAATTCTTGCTGAAGTAACGTATATCTTTCACATTCCGTCTGCATTTCTTCCGTTTTAAAGTAACTTGCATCCGTCCATTTGTTATTTCGAATTTCCTCACTACACCAACTTAATACTTCACTTAATAAAATGGCGCCAGCAAAACGGTCGGCTTCTTTTTGCCATATCCCATTTTCCAAATACACTGGTGCATAACCCGCTGAACCTGCTGGCAATAATGAAGGTCTTTTACTTTTTGGTCCATACATTTGCTCAACATCAACAAGTTCAATATAATGTTGGCCTTCAATTGGATTTTCACTTAAAAAAGGTATGAGTACATTACTGGATGATAGATCATTATGAGCAACCTCATTTTCCTCCATCATTTTAAGTGTTGTAAGAAATGCTTCTGCAATAAAGAAACATTGTTCTTTTGATAACACTCGTTGTTCTTGTAAAATATCAGCCCAAGTTGGACCTTCAATCCAAGGCATTACAATACTATTAACAAGATCTTCTGATTTTTCGATAGCAGATGTATGTTCTTCTGTAGTAACGATATAGCGTGAGCATACTTTAAGACCAGCTAAGGAGGAAAGTGGCTTTAAAAATGCTAGTTGATGTTTTTCATCACGATAGCGCTCTTTAAAAACTTTTAACGCAATTCGTTCCACACCATTTTCATGTTGTAATTGATAAACTGTTCCTTGTCTTCCCTCTTGCCCATATGGCATTTCAATCCCAATAACTGCTGGATGTTTCTCAAAACGATAAACATCTTTATTAAAAATAATTTTTTCTCCTACTTCTGGTCGGAATCCCATTTTATCCCCTTACTCTCATATGACAATTTTTAAAGAAAAGACCAGGAACAATAGCTCCTGGTCTTTTGCAATTGTTCTATTATTAATATGCGTTATCTGTGTTACGGAATTTATCAGAAATACGTTTTAATTCTGATGAAATACCTTCTAAAATTGGAATGTATTGTTGCATCGCTTGTTTAGATTGAGCAAATTCGCCTCGGAACTTCGCTTGTGTTGCCCCAGCCCATTGTCCTTCTAAACTATTAATGTCGCCTTCAAGTCTATTAATTTGGTTTTGAGCTTCCCCAGCTGCGTTTGTAAAGTTACTAGCAATTCGCTCAAGTTCTTCTGGTGTAATTTTAATTTCTGCCATTGTATATATTTCCCCTTTCAATTCTTAAATGATACAACAATTAGATTATAAACTATATTCAAACAATTTTAAAAGGGGTAAATTACAAAAAAATTCTATTTTCTTGTAATTTAACCCTTTTTTAATATTATTTAACCTTTAATTCTGACCATTTCACAATAATTTTATTTGTCATTTTGTAAAGTAAATGTGGTGGTGTATATGCACATTTTATTTTCATTGGCTTTCTACGTATACAATATCCATCCCCACTTGATAATTCTCGATCCATCTCAGTATGTGGAAGCTTTATATTAAAGAAATAGACATCACTATTTTGAGTCGTACCTAATAAATAACCAAAACTTCTCTTTCTAATTTCTGTAAACCATTTTTCATGAGAATAGCTATTTACACTAGACGTTGTAGCGGCCACAACAAAATGAATCCCTTTATTTTTACAATTTTGAACTATTTGTTCCATTTTATTTTTCGAATCAAAGTCGTTAGATAATATCGCTAACATTTGATCAATATCATCAATTGCAATAATTATTTTCTTATATGGCATTTCCACTTCTTCTTTTGAATCTAAAGATGGCATAACTACTTTTCTATTATTTATTACTTCTAGCAGATCATCTAACATTTCTTTTAATTGTATACCATCTGTAAACCTCTTCTCTACATGAGGCAAATCTCCAAGAGCTAAAATACCTGTAGGTCTTTCACCAAAATCTACTAAGTATAATTCGACTTCATCCGGAGAATATTGATAAGCAGTAGAGAACAGAAGTGTTTGTAATAATGATGTTTTCCCACCTTCTATTCTTCCACCGATAAATATATGATTCATTTCGTCCAATGAAAAACTTTGTAAACGAATATCGTCTGTTTCAACTCCTGCAGAAATTTGAGCTGGTTTTAATCGCTCAACTAAATCTTCTACAAATATTTCTTTAGGAACCATTGGAATCTCTCTTGCTTTTTCACCATTCCATTCACTGCTCATTGTTTGAATAATCGTTTTTAACTGCTGTGAATATTCTAATTCACTTTCACCAATAAACGGCAATGCTGCTTGGAACAATTCAGGCGGTTGTCCTTTCATTAACCCACGACCAGCAGGAACTTCGATTAATGGGAAATTAGGTCTACCAACTAAACTATGATATTCAGTTCTATCTTGCAATTCAAATGTAATTGCCATCGGTATATTATTACGAACACGATCAAACATATCAATAGTTTGATTAAGCGAGAAATAGAAGTACACGCCGTATGTGCTTGATTCTCGTAATAACATTTCTAATATTTCATTCTCTTTTTCGAATTCATTTTTAAATCTTATATAACCATCTACCATTACAACAATAGCAGGAACTTTCTTTCCGACCATTCGATTATACATAGAAAATGACTTTGCACCGATGTTAGAAAAACTCTCTTTTCTTTCTGTAATTTCTTTCTTCAAAAAACCAAATAAACGTTTCATTTTTTCATATTCGTCCTCTTGTACAATCCCGCCTACATGAGGTAAATCTCTAAAATCTAAAAACATACGTCCAAAATCAATAATATAAAAATTCACTTCAGCTGGTGTATGAGATACTGCTAGAGACATAATGATCGTTTGTAACATCGTTGTTTTTCCTGTTCCTGGCATACCATATATATTTAAATGGCCTTCTTGTAAATCGAGCTTTAAAGGATACTGCGCTTGATTTCCGACATCATCAATTAATCCAACCGTAATTTGTAAATTTTCTTTCTCCTTATTCCATACATCAGCAGTCCAATTTTCCATTTCATAAAACTCTTTTAATAATAATTTTTCTGGTAAAGGTGCCAACCACGGCCCTGGCAATGCTTTAATATTTTCTTTCTCCGATACGTTCTGTATATAGTGAATAAACGCTTGTAATTGCTTTGGACTATTTGTCATTGGTTTTGGGCGCTTTTTCACTTTTATTCTTTCACCCGAAAGCTTAACTTCTGTAAAATCAACAACAGCAAGAACTTTCTCTTCATCTGGATTATAAGGTGCTCCACTCCATGCAGATTGGAACAATTCCAATATTTCATTACTTCCAACCTGTAAATAACCTCTTCCCGGTACATTAATTTTAGAGGCATCTGGAATTTTTAACATTTCACGACTATCGGCGTCATCTTGTACACGTAAACAAATTCGAAAACGTGAGTTACTCCAAATCTTATCATTTACAACCCCTGAAGGTTTTTGTGTAGCTAATAATAAGTGAACTCCTAATGTCCTTCCTATTGCAGCAACACTAATTAGTTCGTCCATAAATTCTGGTTGTTCCTTTTTCATTTGAGCAAACTCATCAATGACAATAAATAAATGTGGCAAAGGTTCTTTTTCACGCCAGCTTGTTTCATAATATTCATCTAAATGTTGAACATTTCCAGCCTGAATAAACAATTTTTGTCTTCTCTCTAATTCCGCCTTTAATGATATTCTTGCACGCTCAATTAAGTTCGGATCTTCTAAGTTTGTAATAGATGCGATAATATGTGGTAATCCTGCAAACGTGTTTGACATTCCGCCACCCTTATAATCGATAAGCATAAATGCCATCTCATGAGGATGATAGGTAGCCGCTAACGCTGCTATAATAGACTGGATCACTTCACTTTTCCCTGAACCTGTTGTACCAGCCATTAAACCATGCGGACCATGTCCTTTCTTCTCAATTTTATCGTGAATATTTAGAAACACAGGTTTACTTCCTTCTCTTACACCTATTGGAACCGGCAATGAAGTCGGATATCGATTTTTATTCCATCTCTCTAGCACCTGTAACTCTTCCATTTTTTTCACTTGGAACAAATCTAAAAAAGTTAATACTTTCGGTATGTTAGCCGCTGTAGAACTTTTCATTCGAATAGGAGCAATACTTCGCGCACCTGATTCGCATCGTTCAAATGAAAGTCGGTCTACTTTAAAACTAGCACGCGTTGTCCCGCTATTTTCAGCTGAGCTTGAAAATGTTTCTACTAACTCACCATTTTCTCCGTTTAAGCTAATAACAAGATCACATTCCATCGGCAATCGTTCTCTCTGTTCTGCAAATATAAATGTAGATGCTCCGACACTTTCCCCTTCTCTAAGTAACATTGGAAGTATAGGATCATCTTCTAAAAATTCTCTCGCGGATAAGAAAAAAACATACATTGGGATTAAAGGTATTTTCGCATCTACCTGTGCAGAGGAATTATAAATTCTACGCATATTAAGTGGTGTGAACAACGCTTCAGCTAATTTCTGCGCTTCTTGTTGATTCTCAGATAAAAAACGCATGCTTCTCTGCTCATCCCACACATGAGGAATCCACCTCATCCAATCCCATTCTTTCTTCTCCTTCTCATGATAGAAGGCTGCTATTTTCACTTCATTTGGAGCGTGATGTGTCATAATTTGCGTCGTTACAATTCGAGTGAAGTTCAATCGATCTTCTTTATTGCCAACCACACCAATTACATCATTTTTTTTCAATGATATTGAAATATGCCCATTAGGGATTGTATTAAAATCTCTTTTCACATTTTGTGCTTCTGTGATTAATGGATTTTCCTCATAACCTTGCTGTTCAGGCACTTTCAATTCAACATAAAATGGTCTCTCACCTGTTCCAATACGGATATCTAAAAAGTCTGGGCTTTCAGGTGTTCGCTCCCATAAATTACTTTCTCGATTTTCAATTCTTTGTACACTCTTTAGTGGACTTGGATTTTGTGTTATTAAATATTTCGCTTGTTCAACCTTTAACGTATCTAACTCCACTCGATGCTTTTGAATTTGCTCCAAATATCTTTGTTGTAACTGCTCCACCATTTGCCTATGTTCTTTCTTTTTACGGAAATGCCCCATCGTTGTAATTGCATACGATCCTAACATTGGGATACTCGAAACCATCATAAGTGGCATATAACTTGCATTCATCTTCATAAATTTCATCATCACAAAATACAATATCAATGTTAAAATTGTCATCATCGCTGGTAATAACATTGTTTCAATAGAAAATTTAGGTTCTTCTGGTATATTTGGCGGATCATGAATAATAACATCCCCTGTTGGTATATCTACTTTCACACGCGGAGAGCGCTGAAAATATGGTGATTTTTGCACAAAGCATTTCTCCTTCCCCATTCAAAACTATTACTCAATGATTTTCCATACATAATCTTCTTCACTAGAAGATATACCTTGTTTAACAGGTTCATTATTAACTTCTTCTGCCGGTAACATTTCAAAAGAAGGGATAATCGCCCCTTTTTTATTTAGCATTACATATTGTCCATCCCAAACATCATTATCTCTCAAAGTCTCGTCATTTCGAATAGAATGCCACTCTTCTTTATCCTTTGTCACTCTAATTTCGTAAATTTCACTTAATGTTTCATCTATTTTTTCGTGATGTAAAATTGCTTCAATAATTTGTATTACTTTCACATCATTTGGGATCGCAATATCTATTTCTTCATTTGATTGTTTTATGTACGTCACAATAATCTCTTCCACGTATATTCACCTTTCCGTTGTATTCTTACCAAGAAATATCTAAAAACGAAATATCATCGCTCGTCGGAGAGTTCTGTGCCCTCTCAATTTCTTTTAACACTTCCTCAAAATTATACTGCATAAGCGGCACAAGTCCGTCTGAGTGAATAACTATCCGATTAGCTTCTTGCCTAGATAATGCCTTTGAAAAAACCGCCAATTCCCCACCAATAATGCCTCGCTGTGTAGACCATCTTTTCTCTATATTTCTATTAAACTTCATTATATTCGAACAATTCTCCTTATCTTGAAACAATTGTACAAATGAATCACCATGTGTAACTATCGTTATTTGTACTTTATCTTGATTTGGAATGAGTTCTATTTTCCCGCCAATAAACATCGTTTCACTACCTTTTGTTCGCTTTTCTTCCAAAACATCAAGTAGTAACCACGGTGTTTCTTCTGGCAAGCGAAATGCACTCACTTCCTCTGAAGCTTCTTCTATCCAATTATTTAACTGTTCATTTAATAATGTAGCAATATCCAGTCCACTTTCTTGACATGTATCAAACAAGTTTACTAACTTCATACCAAGAAATTTCGCAGCGATTTCACCATGAAAAGACATTCCTACACCATCACATAATGCAAAGGTAATACTAGTCCCATTATCTTGAAATATAAGAAAATCTTGTCCACTCTCATTTAAGTCTTGCGTTTCTTTAGCTCTTACGTAACTATATCGATATGTAAAATTTTCACCTTTCTTCTCTTGTAATACTGTTTCTTTTTCTTGCGACAGGATATACTTCACTATTTTTCTCCCTCCTATCGAACCGGCGTTGCAGCAGACATTTGAAATCCAAGTGATACTAAATCTGCATTTGTACCTGGAAACATCATCACTGCACCATCCCCAATATGAAAACCATACTCAGTCATCATCTCACGATAACTTTGAGGGATAGGAGAGGAAAGTCGTTGCAACTTTGCACCATATTCATCCGTAATTTCTGTATGTGGCATAATCCCTTCCCACTTCTTTATACTAGTAATTTGTTCTTGCATAATTTCATCCGAAATAAAGATATTTTCAATTAGTACATTTCCATCAGGTACAGACATATTCATAATTCTTCGCACAATTAATTCTGGATCTTCGCCAGTTGAAGCACCATCTGTCATATGACAAACAACAGGAGCTGGCCCGTCTTGTAAATTCGGTAATTCCTTTTGCAATAACTTCTCCACTACAGAGAAAGCCTTTGCTGTATCAGTTAAGCGATGCGTTTGAATTTTTTCTAGTGGACGTAGTCTTGCTACTTCATCTATTGTTTTCACCCCACCCAAAAGATCAAAAACTTGATCGCTATAAGCTAAAATAGATAACTTATATCTTGGAAGCAATCGACTACCTTTTGTCGAACGAAATACCATTTGGCGAATCGCTAAAGAAAGAGCATCTGTTACAATGTCAATTCTCCTTTTTTCTTCTCCCTCTACATCCATCATTTGATTCATTGATGCGCTTACATCAAGAAGATAGATTATATAAGCTGGTGTTTGTTGTGTTGCTTGAGTTTGATATAACATGTTTCATACCCTTCCATACATTATTATATGAACTTTTTTTATATTCACATTTCATTATAACTTATGAATTTTCTTTTTCTCAATTTATTATAAAATGTTCTCGATATAATTTACATATTTTCACACAAAAAGACATTTTTCTTCTCTTTAACTTATGTTTAAATATACAAAACCCTTCTATATTCATAGAAGGGTTTTGATATTATGGTATAAGACGAGTACAATCTCTCGGAAAAGCACTCGCCTCTCGTACATTTGTTAATTCTAATAGTTTATATACAATCCTTTCTAACCCAATTCCGAAACCTCCATGCGGGGGACAACCGTATCGGAATGTATTTAAATAAGATTGAAATTTCTCTGGGTGCAATCCTTTTTCTTTAAACGAAGCGAGTAACATTTCATAATTATGAATTCGCTGTGCCCCTGACGTTATTTCTAACCCTTTATATAATAAGTCGAATGAATCAGTAATAGCTGGATTCTCTTTATTTTGCATCGTATACATCGGTCTCGCTTCTTTCGGATAATGTGTAATGAAAACAAATTCACTATTATATGTTTCCTTTACATATTTCCCTAGTAACTTTTCACCTTCTGTATCTAAATCCCCTACAGGAGATTCTTTACGATACTTACTTTTCAAAATTTCTTGTGCTTCTAACAATGTAATTTTAGGTATTTCAGTAATAACAGGTACTTCTATTTGTAATAGTTGTAGTTCTATTTCACATTTTTTCGCTACTTGTTGAAATATATATCGTAAAACATCCGTTTCTAGTTGCATCACTTCATAAAAATCATGAATAAATCCAAGTTCTACGTCTAACGAGATATATTCATTCAAATGACGGGAAGAGTTATGATGTTCCGCTCTATATACAGGTGCAATTTCAAAAACTCGTTCTAGTCCACCCGCTACCATCATTTGTTTGTAGAACTGTGGTGATTGTGCTAAATAAGCTTCTTTTTGGAAGTATGGAAGCTTAAAAACATTTGCTCCTCCTTCTGCCCCTTGTGAAACAATTTTCGGAGTAAATATACGTGTGAAATCGTTCTCTATTAGAAATTCACTAAAGCTCTGAACGAGTGTAGATTTCACTTTAAAAATCGCTGCAGTTCGCTCATGCCTTAATGATATTACCCGCTCATTAAGTAGTTGATCTAAGCCAACTTGTAACTTCTTTTTATTTATTTCAAATGGAAGTGGCTCTGCACCGTTTATTACTTTCACTTCATGAGCAAGTACTTCAACACCCAATTCCGTTTTCGACGTCTCGACTATCTCACCGATTACATGGACAACACTTTCTACATCAACTTTATATCCGGCCAATTCATTTTCTAATACACATTGAATTACTCCTGTTCTGTCCCGTAATAATAAAAAACTAACATTTCCAAGGTGCCGAATTTTTTTTACCCATCCTTGAAGTAATACAACCTTTCCACTTTGCTTTGTACATTCTTTTGTGAGTGAACGCTTCATTATTGAATCCATTATTTTTCCCTCCAGTAATTTTATATTTATTTACGTTATTGTTGTCATCGTCATCATCCACGGTCACTCACCCCCTTTCAAAGAATACAAAAATCCGCCCCTATAAATAGGGACGGATTTTTTTTCCGCGGTACCACCCAAATTGTCATACTGACCATCTTAGCCCTGATAACGGTAGGTACCGTTTGCTTTTACTAACAATCACGTTCAAAGCAACGCTCACAGGTGTCTTTCCATCATGCGGTATCGCAACCTTCCCAGCAACCGGCTGCTCTCTGTAGACCTTTGCACCATGTACTTTTCCTGATCATCACTTTTTATATTTACAGAGTATTCTAACTCTTTTCCCTATAAAATGCAAGCACTTTTAAATATATTTTGATTTTTCACATCCAGTTTTGTACAATCTCCTCTAAAGCCATTCCACGTGAACCTTTCAGTAAAACAACATCTTTTTTCGTTATAACTTTCAATACTTCCTCTGCTATTTTGGCTTTATTATCAAATGACTTTATTTTTCCTGTATGATAGTTCTTTCTTGCTTCTTCCGCTACAATTTTGGCTAACTCTCCATACGTAAATACATATTGAATGCTCTCCTCATTTAACATTTTACCAATTTCTCTATGATATGTTTCAGCTTTCTTGCCTAACTCCAACATATCCCCAATCACTATAATTTTTTTCTTATAGGCATTTAATTTCTGCAACGTTTCAATTGCAGCCTTCATGGAGGAAGGACTGGCATTCCATGCATCGTTAATAATTGTAAAACCTGTTTTAGCGGTTAAAAACTGAAAGCGCATTTGTGTAATGTTTATTTGCTGCAATGATTCTTGTATTTTTTCTATAGGGACTTTGTAAAATTGACCTACAGCGATTCCGACAATCGTATTAAAAATATTATGTTTTCCATGTAAGGGAACATCGTACTGTATTTTTGAATGATTTAATTTAAAATGAACACCATATTCATCTAATTGTACGTTCGTTGGAAACAAATCATTTGTATACTTTCCACCAAACGACTTACTTTCTATACCTAGCATATTAATATTTTGAGAAAGTAATGGCTCATCACCATTATATAAGAACAGTCCACCGTCATTTAATCCGTCTACAATTTCAAATTTAGCCTTCGCAATCTCTTCTCTTGATCCAAGCGTTTCTAAGTGTGACTGTCCAATCATTGTAATGATCGCTACATCTGGCTGTGCTATTTGTGCTAAGTTTCGAATTTGTCCCGTTTCGCTCATTCCCATTTCAAGTATTAACAACTCTGTATCCTGTTTCATTTCTAAAATCGTTAGTGGTAAACCAATTTGACTATTTAAATTTCCCTTCGTTTTATGCACACGATAAGTTGTACTTAATATCGTGCTTATTATATCTTTTACCATTGTCTTTCCATTACTACCAGTAATTCCGATAACTTTCACATTACTTGTCTTTCGGTAATATCGCGCTATTTTTTGCAGTGCAAGTAATGTGTCATCTACAAAAATAATCGGGATTCCTTTTGGAGGATCACCGTAAGACTTTTTCCATAAAGAAGCAGCCGCACCTTTTTCCATCGCTTCTTTTACATAATCGTGTCCATCTTTCACCCTAATAATCGGAACAAACAAATTCCCTTTCGTAATTTTTTTAGAGTCAATACAGACGCCTTGCATCTCTATATAATGAAATGATTCTTGTAATCCTTCACCATTTACTATCTCTTCCAATTTATTTAATTGTAGTTGAATCAAATCGTCACCCTTTTCCATTTTTTACATAAAACCCAATTCATTTACGCATATTAATAAAAAATTTTATAGCGAGGTATGTATATGCAAAAAGCAATTAGTTTCTTTCTCCTATTGTTTTGCCTAATTGTAGTAAACGAAACATACGCCTATTCACCAAAATCTTTACCAATCTCTCAAAACTCTGATCAATGGCAAGTGAATATTGATAAACCGAAAAAAACAAACAAGAATATGCTTCAAGCTAAAAAAGCTGAATTTCAAACATATCATTTTTCAGTAAAGAATGTTGGGAATAGTGAGGTATATAACGTAAACGTCGAAGTATTCCGCAACGAACCAAATAAGAAAACGAAATATGAACTCTTTTCCCTAAAGGAAAGTCGTTTAGCAAGTGAAAAAACTGGATTTGAACACGCTAATTTACCTGTTGCTACAAAAGCAGATGAAGTTGATGTTATTATTACATGGCAAGAGCACCCATTCCGATCGATGCGAAATGGTCAAAAAGTTGAATCTAGAAAATTTAAAGAGCATTTTGTTTTTAAAGAAGCTAAAAAGTAAATGGGATACGGATATATTCACACTATCATTGATATAGCTTTATTTACTAGTACCAGTTCGTAAGCAAATTAAAAAGTCGTGGCTTATAAATGCCACGACTTTTTATATTAATTCGTACTAATGCCTCTCGCTGCCCAAATGCGATCGATATCAGCAGCATGTTGTCCGCCATATAAAAGAGCATCCGCTTGCTTAATCGCTTTCGCTCCATCACTGAATTTAGAGTTTGGTGTTAATGACCAGTGTGATTGTAAAATGATTTTTGTTGCTACATCACGGCCAAAAGCTTGTGCCATTTCGTATTGACCTTGAGCCCAAATTTCACCATCATCATGCACTTCATTCGTTATATCTTTCGGATATACTTTATTCGTATCTAATCGGCGTAAGCATGTTGGATCTGAACTAGAATAAGCTGTCGCATCCCATTCTCCAACACATGCTTTACCATATCCAGTAGTCGATACTGCATCTTCATATGTAGCACCTAAGAAGTCGCCAAATCCTTCTCCCATCGCTCCACCTTCTGCTGAACTACCAAAGCCAGGAACTTGGTTATCTTGAATCGAATGCCCATATTCATGTGCGATAATTCCAGCATCTTCTGCATCATCAACACCACCAGTACCGAAAGTTAAAGCTTTTGTTGATGGAGAATAGAATGAGTTATCATCAGTTGTACCATTAACATTCACTTTTATCGAACGGTTATTAATATTTTTAAAACCTAGACTTTGAATGTATCGTTGCAATGTGTCGATATGATAGTACGACATAACATCTTCAAAGCTATCATTTGCGCGTGTATAGTTAAATTGTAAATTCGTAGATTTTGTTTTCGCTTTTGAAGAAATCGTTACATATTCTCCAATTAAAAATCCTGTTCCATCTAAACCTTTTAACGTAACAGTTTTCAGTTGATTCGTTAGAGCTGTTGAATCTGCATCGTTATTATCTTTTAAGCCTACTTTACTACCGCTAGATACGACTGGGTTAGGTAAAAATACTTTTCCTGACCCTTCAGCTTTTCGGTTTATATCAACCTTTTTAATTAACTTTCCATTTTCTGCATCAATAAATGTTTCCCATGCACCAAATGGATTATTAGAATGGACTACAACTTTATATACTGGACGAGCAATTCCTTCTTCAACAATATATCCGAACTCTTTATCTGTAGGAGCCCATAAATTTTGCTCACTTGCTTCTCCAACATACGCCATTGATTTTTGTATTGCATCTTTTTCACTAATTTTTGTCGTTACTTCCTTCACACCTGTAACAGGCTGATAATCAGAAACAGCGAGTACTCCCTTTCCCTCTCCGTTAAGCGTAACTGTTATTTGTTTTGAAAATACAGGTGCACCATTAACAACTTGTTGGAACCTAACATATGAAGCTACTGACGTTTCTGTTGTAGAAATATATTGCAAGTCTGAAAGGTCTGTTTTCAATCCATACTGCGCAGCATTTTCTTTTAAATATTCAGTTGCTTTTTTCTGTGGCGAATAAGCTTCTAACTTTACTTGCTGTTGTTTTTCCAATGCCGAAACCGTAGAAATCGTCCCCATTACTAACGGTACAGTCATTGCCATTGCCACCATTTTTTTATTAAACATAGAACCACTCCCCCTAATAAAGTAGCTCAACCTTATCCCATTACCACTCGGCAATCATTCCCCACAAAATGGGGGGATAAAAATTGAATCTACGAGTAATTCTCTATGGACACTTCTATTACCTTTCCATTTAGGGTAAGTGAAATTTTCTCAATATTTATGTGTAAAGTGAACACAATATTTTAGAAATATATTTCTAAAGCAATTCCTTAACTCTTAAACTTTTTAAATGACTTTGTAAAAAAACAGGCCAATTTTTTACCTAACGATAGGTTGAAAAAAATATTAATGAATGATACGATTTATATAACCTTTTTTTAGGAGGCTTTATTATGAGCAAAAGTGCAGAAACACTCTCTTCAATTATGGAAGCAAGCTATCGACTGTTTGCCGGACATGGTATTACCAAAACGACTTATTCAATGATTGCTGAAGAAGTCGGCATTGCTAAACCGTCCATTTATTATTACTTTAAATCTAAAGATGCATTAATCGAATGTATTTTCACAGAATTATGTGCTGCGATGCAGTTTTCTTCCTTCTTCCATACAGAAGAGTTTACGAAAGAAAATTTTATTGAGAAATGCATTGAAATTGGATTCAAAATAATTGATGAACAGCAGAACGATCCTTATTTTAATCGTGTGTTGCAAGAATATGTATTACTATCTTCAAGAAATGATATGTACAAAGATCGATTACTAACTGTGCAAACAGAATATTTACAAGGATTTGAATCCCTCCTTACAAAAGCAAATGAGCTGCAATTAATTGAAAATAAAAATCTAGTTTCAAAAGCTCATATGTTAGCATTAGTGCTTGATAATGTCGGGAATTTTATGATGTTACATGTGGATATAGATTATAGACAAATATGGATGGAAGCTGTAAACAGTATTTTTGAAAGAAGGGATTGAATTGAATACTAAAAAACGAATTATCGGCTTAGACTTTGCTAGGGCCTTGGCGATGTTTGGTATGCTGCTTGTTAATTTTATGGTGATAACAGGTGCAGAAGGAAATGGTCCCCCATTTTTAATAACTTTCATGTCACTTTTTGAAGGTAGAGCTTCTGCCTTGTTTGTTATACTTGCTGGAATTGGCATATCTTTAATGACTAGATCCTCTGTTGCTAGAAATGAAAAAATAAAAATTTCTAATAGCCGAAAGATCATATGGAAACGGGCACTATTCTTATTTATTTTAGGATTACTTTTATACGTAATGGAGTGGACTGGGGATATATTACACTACTATGGTGTTTACCTTTTCGTTGCTGCCTTACTCATTACAGTCCGAAAAAAAGCATTACTCTTCTTATCTATTATTATCCTACTCTTGGCACAATCTCTTCAGCTTACTTTCAATGCTTTCGAAGGTTGGGGAGGCCCTACTCCATTTATAAACTATGTAGACTTCTGGACAGTTAACGGTTTTCTTCGCAATTTATTCTTTAATGGTTATCACCCTTTTTTCCCATGGTTTTCATTCTTCTTAATCGGTATGATAATTGGCAGATTAGATCTTCATAATAAAAAGATTAGAGATAGGTTGCTCTTGCTCGGTATTACATTCACCATACTGATAGAACTTTTATCAAAAGGGCTCACGTACTACTTCATTCCACACATTGGCAAAGCAGCTGCTACATTTTTGTTTAATACAGGACCCATTTTACCAAATGTATTGTACATTTTATCTGCAACAGGATCTGCTATTGCTATATTAATACTTTGCCTCTATATCACTGAAAAATATGAAAATAATTGGTTTGTTACTTCCATTATACAAACAGGTCAATTAACATTAACTCATTATGTAAGTCATGTATTTATCGGGATTGGGACATTAATTCTATTCAATAGAATGGAACATCAAACACTACTTTTCGTTTTATTATTTGCTACTGTATTTTTCATTTTCAGTATTTTGTTTAGCGTATTATGGAGAAAGAAATTTTCTAGAGGACCTATCGAATGGATTATGAGGAAATTAACTAGTTAATTTACCTCCATACGAAAAAGGAAGTTGGAATCATTCCAACTTCCTTTTTTCTTTAATTAGCTGCACTTAATTTAATTCTAAATTTTGTTTCACCTAAAGAAAGTTCATCGTCTTCGTTCGTTAAGTGACCAAATGTAAATTGTTTAACGAGTAAGTTTTCTTCCAATAAATCTTTATGGTTCGTTAACGTTCGTTGTAGTTCTTCTTCTGTATCGAGAATAACATCGACTCGTAAATTAACTGGTAAATTCAACTGTTTACGATATTCTTGAACCGCACGAATGAATTCACGCGCTACTCCTTCTTGTAACAATTCTTCCGTTACATTCGTATCTAACATAACTGTATATTGTCCGTTAGTCATATTAGAAAATCCTGATTTTGCAACTTTCTCAACTAACACATCTTCAGCAGTTACAACTACTTCTTCTCCTGGTATTGCTTCGTAAACTGCTCTTTCTGTTGATACAAAGTTTTGTACTTCTTCTTGTGATAATTGTTTTAGCCAACCATTCACTGCATTCACATTTTTACCGAATTTCGGCCCCGCTGTTTTAAAATTGAGCTTCAATTGATATGATGTGTATTTTGTTTCATCAAGTTCAACATGGAACGCTTTTACATTTAACTCATCCATAACGATATCACGATAAGATTCCCAATCCATATCATTCTCGTTATGCTCAAGTAATACAAGTTCTGCTAGCGGCTGTTTTACTTTTAAAGAATGCTGATTACGGTTACTTCTTCCAAGTTCAACAACTTGTAAAACAGCATCCATTTCCGCTTCTAATTTCGGCTGAAGTAGTGATTCATTTACAACTGGATAATCAGCTAAATGAACGCTACTTCCTTCTAAATTAAGATGAATGTCTTCCGCAACAAACGGTGTGAATGGTGCAATTAATTTACTAATTGTTACAAGTACTTCATGAAGTGTCTCATACGCAGCAGCTTTTTCAGCGTTCATACCAGATTCCCAGAAACGATTACGTGAGCGTCTTACATACCAGTTACTCACTTCATCTACAAGTGCTGCAATTTCACGAGCTGCATTCGTAAATTGATAATCATCAAGTGCTGTTCTCACTTTTTTCGTTGTACTATGCAATCTTGATAATACCCATTCGTCTAATTTCGTACGCTTTACATCATACGTTTCTTTCGGGTTATACTCATCTAAATTCGCATATAAAACGTAGAAGCTATACACATTGACTAATGTATCTACAAATTTAGATTTCGCTTCCAGTACGGTTCTTTCAGAAAAACGCTTCGCATTCCACGGAGCACTATCAACAAGTAAAGCCCATCTTAGCGCATCTGCACCAAACTTATCTACTAAATCAACTGGATCTAGTGCATTCCCTTTACTTTTAGACATTTTCTGCCCTTCTTCATCTAAAACATGCCCTAGTGATAACACTCGTTTATACGGTACTTTTCCTGTATATAGTGCTGATACTGCTAATAAACTATAAAACCAGCCGCGTGTTTGATCAATTCCTTCTGCAATAACATCCGCTGGAAACTGCTCTTCAAATAACTCTTTATTTTCAAATGGGTAATGATATTGTGCAAATGGCATAGAACCACTATCAAACCAAACATCAATCACTTCTGGTGTACGATTCATTGTGCCTCCGCATTTTTCGCAGCGGACTTGCACTTCATCTACATAAGGCTTATGCAATTCTAAATCTTCCGGTGTTTCTTTCGTACTATGCTTTCTTAATTCGGCAATGCTTTTCGGCGCAAACTGATGATCACAACTTTCACATTCCCATACGTTTAATGGCGTTCCCCAATATCTATTTCGGCTAATATTCCAGTCCACCATATTTTCTAAAAACTTACCAAATCGTCCATGTTTCATATGATCCGGATACCAAGTAACTGAATCATTATTTTGTAAAAATGTATCTTTAATTGCAGTTGTTCGGATTAACCAACTTTCTCCTGCATAATAAAGTAGTGGTGAATCACAACGCCAGCAATGTGGGTAGCTATGTTCATATTTTTCTTTATGATATAGTAAACCTTCTTTCGCTAAATAACGAACGATATCCACATCACAATCTTTTACAAATTTACCTTTCAAAAATGGTACCGCTTCTGTATACTCACCTTTTTCATCTACAACGTGCAAGAATGACAATCCTTCACTTTGAACAACTCTATAATCGTCCTCTCCATATGCTGGAGCAATATGAACAAGTCCTGTACCACTATCTGCCGTTACAAACTCTGCTGCGATAACGCGGTAACCATTTGTGACTTCTTTCATCGGAAATGGCGCTGTATAAGATGTGTTTAATAATTCTTCGCCTTTATGAACAGATAATACTTCATAGTTTTCTTTTAATACTTCTTGTACACGTTCTTTCGCAACAATGTATACATGACCTTCTTGTTTTGCTTTAACATATTCCATATTTGGATGTACAGCAAGCGCAACATTTGCTGGAAGTGTCCAAGGCGTTGTTGTCCAGCCTAAGAAATACTCATTTTCACTATCTTTCACTTTAAACTTCACTGTTGCACTTAAATCTTTTACTGTTTTATACCCTTGTGCAACCTCATGTGAGCTCAATGAGGTTTGGCAGCTTGGGCAGTATGGTGAAACTCTATGTCCTTTATATAACAATCCTTTTTCATGGATCGTCCCCAAAATATGCCATACACTTTCGATATATGGATTCTCTAAAGTTACATATGGATCATCCATATCTACCCAATAACCAATACTTTCAGTGAATTCACGCCACTGCTTTTCATATGTGAAAACACTCTCTTTACACTTTTGAATAAATGGTTCAATACCATATTCTTCGATCTCATGTTTACCAGAAATACCAAGTTGCTTCTCAACACCTAGTTCTACAGGTAAACCGTGTGTATCCCATCCTGCTTTTCTTACTACTTTATAACCAGCCATCGTTTTATATCTTGCTACTAAATCTTTAATTGCCCGACCAAGTGCATGGCCGACGTGTGGTAAACCGTTCGCCGTTGGTGGTCCTTCATAAAACACAAACGATTGCGCGCCTTCTCGATTCTGAATTGATTGTTCAAAAATGCTTTGTTCGTTCCACTGCTTACGAATACGTGTTTCTCTCCCTACAGCTGACTCTTTTACATCTACTTTCTTCATCTACAATCACTCCTTTGAATGTTTTAAAAGCACACAAAAAACCCGTCCCTATGAAGTAGGGACGGGTTTACCCGCGTTACCACCCTAATTCTATTAGCTTTTTCACTAATAGCGCTTAGCAACGTACTATCATACGTGTTCTTTGTAACGGTAGACATCCGTCCGGGCTTACTCACTTTCAGCCTCAGCTCCTCGGAGATGATTTTCAAATAACGTCTGCCCACCGGCTTTCAGCAATATACCGGCTCTCTGGAGAACAGTTCACTATTTTACTCTTTCTCGTCTTCAGATTTGTATACTTTATTAAAAGTTATTTTATGCCATTTGACAACTAATTGTCAACTAATTCAAAATATATTCTTATACAATTACTTTTCAAATTCTCGCAATGCTGCTAAATTTTCATCATCCTCAATAAGTTCAGCAAAGAATCCCGATTCATCCTCACGAAGGACAATTTCAAGCTCTTCCTTCGCCTCTTCATTTCTATTTAACTGTGCTAAATAACAAGCACGATCATATCTTGCTAACAAATCATTTGCATCCATTGTTAATACTTCATTTGCTATTTTTTCTGCCTTTAGTGTTTGGCCGGCACCATGATATGAAGACGCTAAAGAAAGGAGAATTGCTGTTTCATTTGGATGATGTATAGAAGCATTTTCTAATAGATGAATTGCCTCTTCAAACCTTTCTTGACTTTGATACATTTCTCCTAAAGCAAGAAATGCTCTACTTACAAACGGTGTTTGCTCCGTTAATTGTAAGGTAATCTTTTCTGCTTTTCTTTCTTCCCCTGCTTTAAAGAATACTTGTGCTTGCAGAAGAAGAGTATCATAATCATCTGGTAGTTCTCGAACCATTTGCTTCGTTAATTCCAAAGCATCTCTTAACATATCTTCTTCCTCGCACTCAACGAAAAGATTTACAAGTTGCTTCGCTACTTCATAATCCCATCTATTTTCTAGCGACGTGTGCAGAATCTCTATTGCTTCTTTATTCATCTCTACATTCTCATAAAATAGCGCAAATCGCTGTGCTGCCATACTATTTTTCGGATTTAACTTTAAAGAGATTTCATATAAATCAATTATCATAGTAACCATTGAAATTTCTTTGGCACGATTTTTCATACGATAAAAAGCTCTCGTAATGATAGATCGTTTTGGCTGTTCATGCAGCTGACGTTCAATCCATATTTCCGTAACCGCAGCTGCAGCATACATGAATGCTGTACTTCTTTCTGCTTTTTTCACCTTTAACGTATGAAGAAAATCTCGTATGTTAGACAATTTTTTATGTTGCTCTACTGCTTTTACATAAACATCAAATATACGTTCATTATCAAAATCTTTTTGTATTACTTTCATTGCAACTTCAATTGCTTTTACATTTCTTTTTTTCACTAATACTTTTGCATAATGATATAGAACTTCTATATGCTCACCATCTAATTGTAGCGCGTATTCAATCTGTGCTTGTTCTTTATCTATTTCATTCATCGCTCCGTACACATATGCAATCGCATCTAAACGCCATATTTCAGGTACTTCTTCCTCTAATTGTTCTAGTTCAGTCAGCAATTCTTCCTGAAGATTCATATCTACTGAAAGCTGTGCCAAATATTCCATATTAATATGCAACGGCTCTTCCTTCATCGCCTGAACCATATGACTTTGTTCTTTAGAACGGTTTTCTTCTTTTTCGTATATTTCCGCAAGCTGTAAATGTACACCTACGAAATTCCCATCAAGCTCTAAACATGTTTCATACGCTTGTTTTGCTTCCGTCAATTGCCCTAATGCCATAAGTGTTTCACCAATTCGGTAATACGGTAATGCCGTTTCCTTTTGTTCTATCGCCTTATTATATCTTTTCATCGCTTGGCCGTACTGTCCAATAGATTCATATAAAATACCTGCATAACAACCGTACTCACTTACTTCATTACTTTCTTTGTGTAACGTTCTTAAAAACGCTATACCTCGTTGTACAAATTCCGTTCCTTTAATTCGATTCACATATTCATCTAACGCACTTGCTACATTATAATCACTTTTCTTTATACCATTTTCTAACTTAGATAGCGCTACTTTAAATCCTTCTTCATTTCCACCAAGTTCAATTTCAGCATCCCATAAAACCATTCCTGCATTCATGAGGAAATCTTGGCTCTTTTCAATTTGCTTCTCAAGACCAAGAATGTATTCTTTTGCTTCCTTGTATTGTTCTCTTGCCATATACACTTGTGTAAATCCGAAGTGAGAATAAACATCCTCATCGTTTTCTTCTAAAGCACGCTTATACAATACTTCTGCTTCTTCCAAGCTATCATTTTGAAAATGATAGTCACCTAATTTTACGTAAAGAGGTGCTTTATCATCACAATTCTCAATACCGTTTAATAAAATTTCTTTCGTACTTTCCTCATCCTTCAAATCAGATTCGTATATTTCCGAAAGTTTCGTATAAATGTAAGGTGCATTACTATCCAAATGAATCGCTACTTTAAGCCCTTTTATTGCTAAATATAATTTTCCTAGTTGATGTGCACATCTCGCTCGTTCATACCATACATGTGCTTCATATTTATACTCTTTTAACAAGTCATTAAAGATTTCATATGCTTCTTCATATCTTTCTAAATCTATTAATATTAAACCGTGATTCGTTAAAGTGAACCTTTCAGGACTGCGCTCTAACGCAACTTGAGAGTATTGCAATGCTTTTTCAGATTGATCAATATACATATAGGATAAAGCGAGAAAACTCCAAGCAATAGGCTGATCTGCGTCTAATTGTAACGATGAACGAAAGCTTGAAATCGCTTCTATATAACTTTCCTGCTCAAAAGCATATCTTCCGTTTATTAAATGATATAATGCACGATTATTTTTCTTCTCAACGCTTGTCAGCATTTGCTCCGCTTTCTCTACTTCTTGAAGACGAATAAAACACTGTGCACCATGCAATTTAACAAAGTCCGAGTTCGGAAACTTTTCCATTAACTTATCGATACAATATAAAATAAATTCTTTATCTACTTCAACATCTAAGTGCTTTATCGTATATAGCCACGTATTTGGATTATCGCTCGTTTCTTTTAAAAATTGTACTAAGTTACTAATTCCCTCTTTGTCATGTTCATCTAAATGATCCGTAAGAGAAAAAATAGATTTAAAATAACGATTTTCTTCCTCATTTAGAAACGCTAGTTGCGCCTTCTTTTCTTTCGGAACAAACGTGATTGCTAAACAGCCTGTATAACGATATTTTTCTTGTAATTTACTATATTCTACAAGAACTGGTTCTATAAAGTTTGGATCTTGAACATAGAAAGCTTGCAATGTATCATCATATCCAGATAGAACTTGTACGTGTGAAGCATGCTCAATATCTATACTTAATAAAACAGGAATTCCTTCATCAATCAGTCTCTTATAATTCTCTTCATTCCCTTTAAAATAACGATATTCATAACCTAATTCTTCTAAATAAGAAACAGTATCTGAAAACTTCGATCCTGTCATATCAAAAATAAACTCTGCTATTTCATCTTGTGTACGTGTCTCTCCCCATATACGCAACATCATCTCTAAACTTGTCGGAACACAATAATTATCCTTTTGTACAATAGGAACTATCGGCAAGTGAACCTTTTTTCCATCCGGATTTTTTTCTAAATTATGATATAAAGATTCTTTTAAACTCTTTTCTTCTTTTAATAGCTTTTGTAAATCTGCAAATTTATTCATTTTGTACAGCGCTTCTGCACGTAAATGTACAAAGTAAGTGTTATAAGCATGATATGGCAGCTGAGTATTTATGTTATCTATTACCGCTAACATCTCTTCATATTGCTCTAAATCTAATAAATACTTTACCTTCTCAAAATGAAAATATGGTACTTGTGGGAACTTTACAATCGCATCATTAATTAACTGTATCGCACGTTTTTGTTCTCCTTTATTTGCATACAATTGTGATAATAAATAGGTAGATAACTCTTCACAATCTTCATGCTGCATGCCAGCAATAAATTGTTCTTCCGCTTTCTCCCATTCGCCTGTATGCATATAAACGTAGCCCCATTTATCAAACACTACGCGCGTACTATACTCCTCTGCTTTTTGCATATACATTAGCGCTTCTTCATTTCTTTTCATTTCTAAAAGACATCGTACTAATGTAAAATATGTTTTCGCTAAAAAATCTGCATCTATTTCTTCTTTACTTAACTCTTCTAAAGAAGATTTTAACAACTGCTCTGCTTCAAGAATTTTCCGCTCATCAATTAACTCATCACAATATAAAGAGAGCGTTCTCATATTTGGGAATTTTTTATAAGCGTAACGAATGAGGAATGAACTGTATTGGTGCATAAGCCCTTCATCAGTAAGGCGAATTAATATATCGAACTCCTTATGCGAAGTAATATTGGCAAGCCAATTCTTCACATAGGATAAAGTATTCGTTTCTTTTATATATGCAATTTCATTATTTATTTCCTGTAATCCATCTACAAATCTCTTGTCTTTTAAACAAGTTTCTAACTGCTTAAAATCTAGCATGCATTCACCTCGAATTTATATTTATACTGCTACTTGCTTAGATTTTACACACCATATAGTATGTATTCAACTAAAATCTCTTATAATGGATGGTATTAATTAATATTATTCAAATTTATAACAAAATATAGTAAAAATGATTGTTTTTCTCCGTATTTTGTTAAGTTTATACACTAACATATATTATTAGAAAATTAGTTTTATCATTTCATTTCAAAAAACCAACCAATTAATTGCGTTATTCGGAACAGAAATATAAATAATTCCTAAAAATTAGTTTATATCGTACATAACTCTTTTTATATTAACATTTAATAAAAGATATCGATTTAACAACAAAATATATTACTAGTAACTTATTAATAAAAAAAGGCCGTTCCCAAATACTTTTTAGGAAAGCCTTCTTATAATTGACTTATTTAAGTCTAAATCCATAAAATTATCTTATTGATTACAAACTATTTTTCAAACCTATTAGTATAAATTTCATTTTTAATATTAAGTCTCATAGTTTTCAAATCATATTTAGCAAATTTATAACGAATATATCTAGATACTTCCTCTTCATGAGTAGACATAATAATCTGTTTTCTCTTGAATTCATTTCTAAGTAATTCAGTTAATGACGCGATATTTATTTCATCCATCGTTTGAACTGGATCATCAATCATTATTATATCAATTGAGTTCTCTCCATATACTTTATTGAGAGCTAATGTAAATGCAATAACTAAACCTGATAGCTGTCCCGAAGAAAGGTAGTTTATTGCATCATGATCCGATTTAAGATTAGAGACGAATCTTATACTTTTTTGTCCGAAACTTTCATTATCATGTATAAAAAGACCACAACCTCTTTGATAATTTTGCATTATTTTACCGGTATATATATAAAAAGGAATTTCAATGTCCGTAATTATCTTTTTCCAATGATTTAGTATTTTTTGTTCATATACTTCGATTAACACCTTTATTTTTTGTTCTGCTAAAATTATTTTTCTGCGTTTCGTAGACATTTGATCTATTTCTCTTTGTAAAACTTTTATATTTTCAGAGCTATTATAATAATATTGATAATCTATATATTTTACTTTTTTAATTATATCAACCAAATCAATTTTACGTACCTTTTTAATATCTCCACTAAATACTGTGTTAAAAGTACTTTTGTTACTTTCATGATTTGCATAGGAGCTATCAACAGTTTTTATTTGTAATAACAACAGATCTATAAGTTGCTGCACCTTAGCATCAATATTCTCTACGAATCTAAATTCAGTATTCAAACTGGAACTAATATCCAAGTTATTATTTTCACACCAATCCACAAAATTGTTTATAGCATTTTTATTACGTAATGCTTCTATGAATACTTTATACAAATCTTCATTTATTATATTTTGTTCTACCAATAAATATTTTTCAATTTCTAATAGTATCTTGTCCACATGATTTAAGAATAGTTCATTATATAATTCACTATATTTATTAGTATCTTTATCTAACATCTGTGAAAAAACTTTTTCCTTTTCATTAACAGATGTAATTAGATTTTCATAAGATTTATATGGGTTTCCACATAAAGGACACTCAACACTTTCAAACTCTTCTTTAATTTTATTATATTGAGTCATTAAAGTTTCTCTTGTAACATTTAATTGCTGTATTACTTCTGAAACTTCTCCCATTCTTAATTTATAACTTTTTAAATTACTAATATAAATTTCAATATCCTCTATATTAATTTTAATACTTAATAATTCCTGTAATTCAGTAAAATGAGAAACAATTAGATTTTTATCTAAATTTTCTTTAGTAATCTTGTGTTTTATTCTTTTTAAAGTTGTTTCTTTATCTTTTAACTTCTTAAATTTTCCGTACTCTTCCAGAAAGTTATATGTGAGAATTGTATGTGCAAGAAGTTTTTTATTTTCTGTAAGTTTATAAATTTCATTATTAAATTCAGTGTCTAAAAATTTTTCAATATTTCTTACTAAAATGTATACTTCACGCAATTCTTGTAAAAATTTCTCTCTACTTTCCTTATTAAGCGTAATTTTTTCTTTATCCCATTCTTTTAGAGTATTTTCTTCCTGAAATAGAACAAAATACTCAATTTCTTGTATATCTTTCTTCTCAAGATCTTTTAGCCCATTTATTAATAAATTTTTTGTATTCTCTTTATTAGCTAGCTCTCCTTTAGGACCATCTAATCTTTTTAACTCAGTTGTAATTTTCGATTTTATTATTTGTAATTTTTTTAATTCTGTCTCTTCGTTATATGTATCAAACAGCTGAGAAATTTCATCCATTCTTTCTTTAGCATTTTGCTTTAAAAACAAAGTATTTTCTTCTTGCTGTACATAATAGAATAAACTAAAATATCTTTCTAAGTTATCAATTGAAAGTATAGTCTCTATGTCTTCATTTGAAATTAAATCACCTTCTGTTACAGGTATATCAAAATCAGATAAATGATATGTCTCAAAAACCTCCCAGTTGTCTGGTTTTCTCTCTACAGCTGTTAAACGTTTCTTAGAATCAATTCTTTTAGCTATTACAAAGCAATCATTTTCACCAATAAATTCTACTTTTATTTCGGTATCTAATTCGCTATTATTCGCAAATAGAATATCTCCATATCCAATACGTCCATCTGCTGTATTCTTTATTCTACTTATTTTTCCTGTTAAAACTAGTTCCACTGCATCAAAAACTGTAGTTTTTCCAAATCCATTCGGTCCATCTAACACAATTAAATCTTTATTTGAAAAATCCAATACAAGTTCTTCAATATGTTTAAAATTTTTTATTTGTATCCTACTTATTTTCAACTTATTCATTTATCTATTTCATCCTCTGTTATAGAAAGAACATGATCTATTATTCTTTCATCATTTTCATTGAACTTTAATAAAGAATTCTTAAATGCCAAAAGGTTTTTTCCGAATAATTCTTCGTCGATTTTTTCGTTTAAATTGTCTAGTTCCTCTAATCTTTTCTCTAACCTCATAAATGGGATTTTTATCATTAATTTAGTAGATATTTCATATAATGACGTGAAATTATTACTTTCATTCATTTTAAAACTTAAAAACATTTTAGGATTATTAATAATTCTGTTTAAAATATCATTGGAACTTTCATGCATCGTATCAAATTGACTTTTCAATTCATTACAATTATTTTCATTGTATGTAATAACATACTTTTTAAAGAAATATGGATCCTCTTCAATTTCAAAGATTTTTTCAGGGATTTCCTGTATCATTTCATTTTCCATCTTGACACACACTAACATTGAAAGATTCTTATCCATTCTTTCATCATATCCTACCTCTAATTGCTTAATTGCATTGAAATAAGCTGGCACTTCATTGGTTAAAAAATCCTCCTTTATTTCATCTAAAAATAATACTAAATAAAAGTTAACAGCGTTATCACTATAATTGGCCCAAAATTCAATTTGATTTCCTTCAACAGGATTTTCAATTTTTATATCGCTAAACCCATTGTCATTAAAAATTTTTTTTATAATACTCTTCACTTCAATAAATCTCCTTTTGCATTTTTTATATCAACTAAACTAATTTTTTTAATTTTAGTTATTCTGTCATGATATTCTTTTGATTTCTCAAAATTTTCATCCTCTGGATCTGGCACATTAGTATAGACCTTAGCATCCTCTAATGAAGGCAAGTTAATGGATTTCGTAATAATCTTATCAACTTCATTCAATAATTCCGGATGAGCATTACTTATAATTCCCTTTGCTATTTTACGATTTCTAATCGGATGATCAGCGTCAGTTATAGTTGATGGTAAATAAGTAATATTCATCCCATCTAAATTTTTTTTATTATAGGTCCATTTATTATCTTTAAACTCTTTTTTTATTTGCTTTACCATTTCAAAAAAAACATCATTCAATCCTGTTTTGTTTAAACATTGACTTATCATTTTAATTATATGTTCAGGTAATTCTTTATTCACCTCATTATTTGGCGTTATCTTTAAACAAAAATCTAAAAATTGTTTATCATCTAACTCATTAATTTGTTTTAGAGTATTATTAAAGATTAAAATCTCTTGTTCAGATATAATATTAATTTCTAACTCCTCTTTTAAATCATCTAAATAACTATTTGCAATATGATTAAATTCATTTTTCAAATAGTATGAAGCATATTCTTTACTAATTAGCTCAAAATCTTGATATACTATTTTTTGTATATCCAAAAAATTAATTGATACTTTCTTTTTCTTCTCTCCTGTCTGAATATCAATATGCCTTTCTCTAATATTTTTATCTATTAAGCCTAATAAATAGTAATACGCTCTTTCAACCCTGGTTTCGGTAGCTAATGCTCCAATTAATTGATGTAATTTCTCCTTAGTCGCTTCCTCAATACCTTCAATTGAACAGTATTGTTCTTTATCATTATAGTTATATAAGGAGAATTTTCGAAATAACTTATGATATTCACCCGAGGCTTTAACTTTATCGTGGCACTCTTTAGGGGTGGCATATTTCTTTATTTTTTGCTTTTTGGAAGTATCTTCTGTATCTTTTTCCTCATCTTCTGACATAACATAACCCAATAACTTTTCTTCTAACTTATCAACACTGGTTAATTTTTGAGTAACATGTAAAAAAGCACCTTCTAATTCTTTTATATCTAATAATTTGGCTAACAATAACCAAATTGCTTCTTTATACTTTGAAGTAGCTGTATCCGCATAAGTCTTAACTTGATGTATTGACTTATATTTCCCTTCTTTTTTTATAGAAAAATCTTCAAACCACTCTAGCTCTAATTCATATTTATTTACATCTTCTTTAGGTATATCCTTCATCATATTTAATGCAACATAAACCCCTACTTTTCCTTGATAATTATAGCCATTCCAACTTGGACTAGCATCAGTAGTATAAGGAATTATTAATGTGTCTAGTACGTTACTATTCAAAATAATTGCTCCTTTATTCCTGTTTGGATTTTTACTATATTGTTAGCTCTGTAATCAATAACATTTTTCGATACAAATTGTTCCGTATCAAAATTATTACGGTTTTTCTTAAATTGCTCTTAGCAATCACAAACGCCCAATTAGTAACATATTCGCAATTTTAAAAGTACAAAAACACAGTGTTTTTTATACTTTACTTAAAAATATTTGTTTGGAGCATTAGAAAATCACTTTATTCCTGCTACCAATTATTATTTATTTCAATTTAATTAAACCTTAACTAAATTATAACTTTTCACCCGTATTATTTCTATATTTCCAGTTAAATACTTTACATACCTTCCAAAACTTCACTCCTAGAGACAGTTTATCCAATAGGTTAAAGACTAAATAGCCTCGACACATTAAAAATAACAAATAAGAAAAAATATCTATAATAAATCTTTAAAATAAACTACCTCTATAAAAATATTTAAAATTGATTTTGCAACAAAATAAAACATACGTAAACTTGTTCTCACCACACTTTATATAAATAAGAATTCGATCTAAGAAAATATAAAAAGACAAACCAGTTTCATTATCATCTGGTTCATCTTTTCATTCCAATATTAAGCTTTAGTTCACTCTACCGTTTCATTACTAAAATACTGTAAATATTGCTAGCTACATATTTATTTTACATCTCCTCAGGAGCCTCCACCCCAAGTAAACGTAATCCTTCTTTTAATACAACCGTCACAGCATAAACCAATGCGAGTCTGCTGTCTTTTTCTTCACTCTCTTCTAATATACGAACATTACCGTAATATTTATTGAACGATTGTGCTACATCTAATACATATTTCGAAATAATCGATGGCTCATTTTTATTGAAAGCTGCTTCAATTACTTGTGGGAATTTGTTTAATAATTTTACGACACTCCAGCTATGATCGTCTTTTAAAGCAAACGTACATGTTTCAAATTCTACACTTTCTTTTCTTAAAATAGAGCAAGCACGTGCATGTGTGTACTGTACGTACGGGCCTGTTTCTCCTTCAAATTTCAGCATGTTTTCTAATGAGAATTCAATATTGTGCATACGCTCATTTTTTAAATCGTGGAAAATAACTGCACCTACACCGACTTGCTTTGCTACTACTTCTTTTTGTTTTAAGTTTGGATTTTTCTCTTCAATATTTTGTTTTGCAAGGTCGATTGCTTCCTCAAGTACTTCTTCAAGTAAAATAACTCTTCCTTTACGTGTCGACATTTTCTTACCATCTTTTAAAATGAAGCCAAACGGTACGTGTTCCATACCATCAACCCAAGTATAGCCAAGTTTTTTTAATACAGTGAAAAATTGATTGAAATGTAAGCTTTGTTCTGGACCAACAACATATAGCGCTTTATCAAACCCATAAGTGTTTTGACGATATAAAGCTGCCGTTAAGTCACGCGTTGCATAAATCGTCGCACCATCTGATTTTCTAATTAAGCAAGGCGGCATTCCTTCTTCTTCTAAATTAACGACTAATGCGCCTTCTGATTCTTCCAGTAAGTCGTGCTCTTCTAAAATCCCAATAAAGTCTTCCATTTTATCATTATAGAAAGCTTCGCCTTGAAAATTAGTAAATTCCACACCGAGAAGTTCATAAATACGAGAAAATTCTTTTAATGATTCGTGACGGAACCAATTCCAAAGTTCAACTGCTTCTTCATCGCCTTCTTCTAGCTTTTTAAACCAAGCACGTCCTTCTTCTTCTAATTCATCATTCTCTTTTACTTCTACATGAAACTGAACATATAACTTAAATAGCTCACGTATTGGATCTTCTTTCACTACTTCTTCATTTCCCCATTTTTTATAAGCCGTAATTAACTTTCCAAACTGTGTTCCCCAATCTCCTATATAATTAATCCCTACAACTTCATAGCCACATTTTTCAGCGATATGTTTCAGCGAATTTCCTATCATTGTAGAACGTAAATGCCCCATCGAAAAAGGTTTCGCGATATTAGGAGAGGAATAATCAATTACTACTGTTTTTTCACAGCCAAAGTGGTTTTGACCGAACTCTTCTTTCTCCGCTAAAACTGTTTTTAATACTGCATCACTTACAGTTTCACGATTGAAAAATACATTTACATAAGGACCAACGGCTTCTACTTTCGTAAAAAACGGATCATTTAATTTCTCAGCAACTTCCTTTGCGATAAGAGCTGGTGCTTTTTTATATTGCTTCGCTAATGAAAAACATGGGAACGCTGCATCTCCAAATTCATCTTGTTTCGGTGTTTCAATTAAATCTAAAATTTGTTTTTGCGTTAATTCATTCGTGAAAATATTAGATAAACTTTCCGCAAACTGTATTTTATAATCCATGATACAACCTCCTTATTTTTTAAAACACAAAAAACTCGTCTCTAAAAAAGAGACGAGTTTGAACCCGTGGTACCACCCTTGTTGTTCGTTACGAACCACTTTCCCGTTTATAACGAGGACAGGGGGCCTCGGCTTTCTCTACTATTCGTTCAAGAAGCATCTCCGAAGTGCGCTTCATCTTTTTCTTCCGTACTAGGCTCACACCATCCCTAGCTCGCTTTCCTTCTAAAAAAGACTACTCTCTTCATCACAGACAGTATATTTAATTAATTATTGCTTATTATACATCTTTTCAAACAATTAGCAAGGGTCAATTACACCAAAGTGAAACTTAGCACTTTTTCTTTTGTATACGTGAAAATTGTGTTTTTCAAATCTAGAACTACGGAAATGATCTTTTAAAACAACACGCTTTCTCGCCACTCGCTTCGCCTCCGCAATTGTTTCATCAGTAATATCATGATACAAAGCGAAGTGTTTTAATCCTTTAATTCCGTCAGATTCTATGACAGTTTCTTCAAACATCGGATCAAGGTAAACGACATCATAACTATTGTCTTCACATTGCGCTAAAAATGAAAAATGCTCCGTTTGCGTTACTTGGATTCTTTGCATTGCTTCATCGATTTCAGAAACAGATGAAGACCATGTTTTCAAACCATTTCTCATGATATAAGCCATATATTCATTGCCTTCAAGTCCTGTTACTGTTCCACTTTCACCAACAACATAACTAGCTACAATACTATCTGATGCCATACCGAGCGTACAATCTAACACTGTCATTCCGCTCTCTAATTTAGCAGCTTGTACAAACGGATCGTGTTCTCCACGCATTAACCTTTTCACACGAAACATCGCTGAGTTCGGATGAAAGAAAAATGATTCTTCCGTACCTTTCGGATAAATAGCTAATCGGTTCTTTCCTACGACAAGTATATCTTGTTCATACTGCTCATGTAATTTATGCACTGGTATATCATTACGTAAAATGAAAGAACGATTTAATTCTTCTGCTACCTTTTTTGCATATGCTGTCATTTCTTTGTTTGTTCTTCCTGCTGTTGTTACGATCATTGTTTCACCTCTATATAAAGAAAAGAGGGAGATTTACTCTCCCCCTTCTTTAACAATTCTTTTCGAAAGCTTGCTCTAAGTTCGTAATAATTTCGTCCATAGTTGCACCTTCAATTTCATGACGGTGAATGAAGTGAACAACTTCTTTTCCTTTTAATAATGCCATAGATGGTGAAGATGGAGGAATTTCTCCGAAGTATTCACGCATTTTTGCAGTAGCATCTTTATCTTGACCTGCGAATACAGTTACAAGATGATCAGGTTGTTTTTCAGCACGAACAACCGCTTGACCTGCTGATGGACGTGCTAAACCAGCTGCACAACCACAAACAGAGTTTACAACTACTAAAGTTGTACCTGATGTATTTTCCATAAATTCTGTTACAGCTTCTTCTGTAGTTAACTCTTCAAACCCAGAACGCACTAACTCTTGGCGCATTGGGATTACCATTTGGCGCATGTATTCTTCATAAGCATTTGACATCTTGTAATCTCTCCTTCAACTTTCATTCCAAATTCATCATATCACGCTCTATTAATAGGTGCAAAAGAAAGATAACGATGATTTCATTTTTTTGTAGGGATTTCACAAACCCCACCGCGGCAATGTCCCACTGGAACAAGTTTTCTATTATTAGCGATATAATCGTATACTTTACTTCCAAAACCAAGTACGATAGATAGCTTTATAAAAGGAACTGCAAACCAATAAGATGGAACGGCCTTTGCTAATACATCTATGCTCTGAATGCCGTCATACCACTTATTATTTTTAAAAATATACAGTCTTTGTTCCATTTTACTTTGTAGTTCTTGAGAAAGCTTATATTTCTCAACTACATCTTCATTTCGAAATGAAACAAATTTCATCTTACCCTTTTTATCTAATTTTTTCGTACGTTCTGCAACGGCCGTACACATCGGACACCAACTATCATAGAAAACAATCATACATTATTCCCCTTTACGAGACTCCGTCATTTGTTTCCATACAGAACCTTTTGCTTCTTCTCCGCCTTCAATACGCTCTAATGCTAGACGTGCTTGCATCGCTACTTCAAACTCTGAATCATCTTGCGCTGCTTTTAATGCTGGAATCGCACTTTCATCTCCAAGTTCAAATAAGAACATCGCTGCACGCCAGCGTACTAATTTACTTGGATCTTTCAGAGATTTAATCATAACGAACATCGCTGCCGGATCACCTACATCTGATAAACAATCTCCTGCAGTACGACGAACACTTACAGAGCGATCTAACAACGCTTTATATAATAACGGTAATACTTCATCACCTTTTACCATACCTAAATACGCTGTTGCTAAACGGCGTATTGAAACTTTTTCATCATCTAACGCCATCTTCAACACTGGAATATCTTCTTCAGTAGGATCCATTTGTTCTAATGCTGCAAAACGGTTTTTCCAGTCAGAATCTTTCATCATCTCTTCTGTTACTTTATATGGTTCACGCTTTTGAATCGTTACTTCAACAGCACCTGCTTGATTTAATAATTCTTTAACCGTTTCATTTACACGTTCTTCTGAATAAGCAGCAACAATCTCTTCTACTACTTCTTTCCCGATTTCTTCAAAATTACCGTAACGTGTACTTTGTTCTACCCATTTACGCTCTTTTACAACGTTTGGTGCAGACATTTGTACTTTCATAATTGATTCTTTGAAACGATCTGGTAAGCCAACGCGTTCTTCCGATGTTCCATCTGTTAACTTTACTTGCATTGGAATTGTAAAGAACATTTGAACAAACACTTTCACTTCTCCAAAATGAGACAGTTGTTGTTCTTCACTTTCTTCCACTACTTCTTCGCCAAAAACAGCACGAACTTGTTGTAATAATACTTTCCAGTCATACTTTGCATTTCGCTCGACTGCTAAAAAGTCAGCTACATGATACACACCTTTAATGCCTTCAATTTTCAAAATTTCTTGCACTTGCATTGGTGCTTGTTCTTTATTTTCATTTGTATAATTATTACGCGCTCCTGATGGTAATACTTCATTCAAAATAACTTTCATTGTATTTGGACTTGGCGTCGGTTCAATTGCTTTAATCTTCACGTAAAAAACTCTCCTTTATTGCGTGTTCTTAGCTGTATTGTAACATGTTATCACTCTATACTCCTACTCAGGTGCTTAATTTTACTACTTTCTTCCCGCTACCATACTATTTCATTCTTTTTACATTTCAAATTAGGGATGGGATTTTAAAAGCTTTCGTTTCCGATGATTTTTATTTTTTATCCATTTCTTGAGGCATCGCCATTATTTTTGAAAAAAACACGCTAAACAAAAAAATATGTAAATAAGCTATCCATATGGATAGCTTATTTACATATTTTTCGTTATTGGAAGTTATTTATTTGCTAATAAATCTTCTGCGTAACATTTAATCATCATGTAGCCTGCGTAACCGAACTGATCATACGTATCTGCTTCTTCTTTGGTCGCCTGTCTAAGTACTGAATATCCTTTCATTAACATACAATTCTCATCATGAACCATTTGTGAAGTGAAATACTCTGTTTCAATTCCATCTAATTCTAATGAACGATAGCCACTTATAAAACCATCCAATGCTGTTTCATGAATGGTTTTAATATGAACATCTATTTGTATTAACGTTTTACAACCTTTTAAATTTTCAGCCATAGGTGGGCTATCTCCGATCCAATCCATCAAACCTGCTAAAAATCCCCTTCTACTATTTGGATCTGTTTCAATTACTCTACCACATGCAAATTTACTGTTATCTAAAGGAATAGTCCAAAATTGCCCTGGTACTAAATAACGATTTGATTTTGGTTTAAATGGATAGTTTATACTCATTGTTCTCCCCATCTCTTTTTTATCTATTGTATAACATATTCATGTAAAGTTAACATAACGTCCTATTATCGGTAGCAACAAAAAGGAGGATTCCTTACTCTCAGAAGGATCCCCTTTTTTATTTTCTATCACTCGATTCTTCTTTTTATACATTCCTATCCTGGCATGGGTTTTACGGTTCTCGATTGTTACTGGATTAGCCGAAAAACGTAATAAAATTTTGTATACTCTTTACTTGTTTTCCAAAAAAATCTGGCGGTACTCCTTCTTTAAGTTTATTAAAATACTTTCCACAATTTTTTCCGTAGCTATTACTTAAAATCACCTTTTATTACGATGCCCCCTCCCGCCTTCTCTCCAAAAAGGTAATACTCTCAATCACAACTTCAGTTCTATATATTCTCTTGCCTTGTTCATCATCGTAATTACTCGTCTGAATACGCCCTGTAATCCCAACAAGTGATCCCTTCTTACAATATTCAGTTACATTCTCAGCCGATTTTCGCCAAACGACACAATTAATAAAATCGACTTGTTGTTCACCTAAACTATTTCGAAATCCTCTATTCACCGCAATACATATTCTTGCATAAGCAACGCCTTGTTTTGTGTAGTATAATTCTGGCTCCTTTGTCAATCTACCGATTAATACAACTCTATTCATCATAAGTTATACCACCTCACATATTTTTCTCCATTGTAAGGAGAAATGGATGAATGGTAAAAAGCACAAAATGATGTATCCGTAAGTAAAAAGTATTAATTTAGACCTTACAAAACAAAAAAAGAAACCATACATAGTTCAAACATGTATGGTTTCAAAATTTATTACACTTCAGTACAAGATATGTAATATCCTCCGCGAGCCATCTTTATTTCAGCACGGTACATTACATTTTCTAAGTAAAAAGTAATCGGTTTAACTTTACTCTCAAATTTTAGTCTTTCATTGCATTCAGTTGCATATCCTTCAATCGCTGAAGTAATAACTTCAGATGATGGATACGTTAAAGCTTCATCTAGTTCTATGAAAAAACTTTTAGAAAATAGTTTTTTCATAATCCCCTTCTTCCCTTTCATCATATTCCATCTCCTTCAATTCAAGTTGATAACATCCATATTATACCATACGTTCAATATATCTTTGAAAATAAAAAAAACCTGCATTTTTCATGCAGGTTTTTTTTATTAGTCATTTTTCGTAAAGTAAGAAACGAAACGAAGAATTTCTAAGTATAACCAAACTAATGTAAGCATTAGTCCCATTGCAGTGTACCACTCCATATATTTCGGAGCTTGACTACGTACACCATTTTCGATTAAATCGAAATCTAGTAATAAGTTTAATGCAGCAACTACAATAACAACTGCACTAATAATAATACCGATTGTACCACCTTGGTGAATGTATGGAACAGTTACACCAAACATATTTAGTAGGAATACGACTAAATACATAACCATAATTCCAAGTGTTGCTGCCATAACGCCTGTACGGAATTTATCCGTTACTTTTACTACGCGTGTTGCATATAACACTAACATTGCAAATAGAATTGAGATTGTTAGTAATACAGCATTTAAAACGATAGAATCGCCAAATTTCATTGTATAAACTGCTGAAATACTTCCTAACACAACCCCTTCTACCGCCGCATAGATTGGTGCACCAAAAGGTGAAATACGCGGGAAGAACATAGACGCAAATGCGATGATTGCTGCAACGATTAAAGCACCAATTAATACTGGAATCTTCATCGTCCCCTGCATCATCTGTATGTATGAATAGACAGACGTTGCAAGTAGCAAGATAAGCATAATGAACGTTTTGCCTACTGTTCCGCCAATCGTCATCGCAGAAGCGCTTGCTCCCTCTTTACGGAATGCCTCTTTTTTCAACATTGGATTAGATGTTCTCATTTTTTCCCTCCTAAAATAGGTTCTACCAATAGTGTAAAGTTTTTCTCTTTACTTTTCAATATATGCAGCTTGTTTTTATTTTAATCCTTCAACGATGTCTGATAGTTCACTCCATCTTTCCATCTTTTTTTCTAGCTCTTCTTCTATTTTCTGCTGTGCTTCAGATAATTCTTGTGCCTTTGTGAAGTCAGATCCAACTTTCGCAAGTTCTTCTCCAATTGACTCAATTTTTTCTTCAAGTTCGGCAATTGTATCTTCAATCGTTTCCCATTCACGCTGCTCATTGTATGAAAGTTTACGTTTACGTTGTTGTTTTGGAGCTTCTTCTACTACTTTTTTCTCTTTTTGAACTTCCGCTTTCTCCATAAGTTCTCTCGTTTTTTCCATTTCTAAATAATCTGTATAACTACCTAGGAACTCACGCACTTCGCCTCCGCCAGTAAAGATGAACAGTTCATCTACTACTTTATCTAAGAAGTAACGGTCATGCGATACAGTTAAAACGACACCTGGGAAATCTTCTAAATAATCTTCTAGTACTGTTAATGTTTGTGTATCTAGATCATTCGTAGGTTCATCAAGTAAAAGTACGTTTGGTTCTCCCATTAAAATACGTAATAAATATAAACGTCTTCTTTCACCACCAGATAGTTTACCAAGCGGTGTACCATGTGAATGAGTCGGGAATAAGAAACGTTCTAACATTTGAGATGCACCAATTACTTTTCCATCTGTTGTATGGATAACTTCTGCAATCTCTTTAATGTATTCAATCATACGCTGATTTAAATTCATTTCTTCATTTTCTTGCGTATAATAAGCAACTTTTACAGTTTGCCCAACTTCAATTTCACCACTATCAGGAGATAACTTACCTGCAAGCATATTTAATAGCGAAGATTTCCCGCTTCCATTCGCTCCAATAATTCCGATGCGATCGCCTGGTTTCACGATATGATTAAAGTTGTTTAATACCGTTTTATCACCAAATTTTTTCGTCACATCTTTTAACTCAAGTACTTTTTTCCCAAGACGGCTACCGCTAAGTGCAATATCAACTGACTGTTTTGCAGCTGGCCCTTCTTGGCCCTTTAGCTCATCAAATCGTTGAATACGTGCCTTTTGCTTTGTTGAACGGGCTTTTGCACCGCGGCGGATCCATGCTAGTTCGCGGCGATATAAGTTTTGACGTTTTGATTCTTGCGCAATTTCTTGTTCTTCACGAAGCGCTTTCGCTTCTAAAAACGTACTGTAATTCCCTTCATAACTATACAGTTTTCCATTATCTAATTCGAAAATACGATTCGTCACACGATCTAAGAAATAACGATCATGGGTTACAAGTAATACTGCACCATTATATCGAGCTAAATATTCCTCTAACCATTCCACTGTCTCATGATCAAGATGGTTCGTAGGCTCATCTAAAATTAATAGATCCGGTGTTTCAATAAAACATTGCGCCATCGCAATACGTTTTTTCTGTCCACCAGATAAATTTCCAACAGTTGCAGTGAAGTCCGTAATTCCTAATTTCGTTAAAAGAGATTTCGCATTTGCATTTGCTTCCCATGCACTCATTGCATCCATACGTTGCTGCACTGCAAATAATTGTTCCTGTACTTTTTCATTACTTGGATCTTTTTCGATATGTAATAGCGCCTTTTCATACTCACGAAGAAGACGAATTAAAGGAGTATCACCATGGAAGACTTGCTCTAGCACTGTTAGTTGTTCATCAAACTCTGGTTGCTGTGATAAATAACTAATTGTATACCCACGAGAATGAGTCATATCACCTGTATCAGGAATTTCTGCCCCTGCAATAATTTTTAATAACGTCGATTTACCAGTTCCGTTTACACCGATAATTCCGGCACGGTGTCCTTCTGCAATACTAAATGATAATCCATCAAATAACGGTTTTTCTCCATATGATTTTGATAAGTTTTCCACAGTTAACATTTTCATATTTGTGCATTCCACTCTTTCATAAATTGTTCAATAAACTGTTCCATATAACGATGACGAACTTCCGCCTCTTGTTTTGCTGCGTTCGTATTCATTAAATCTTTTAATTTCAAAAGTTTTTCATAAAAATGATTTAAAGATGGATCATTATTTTTTCTATACTCTTCTTTCGTCATTTCTTCACGCGGCGGAATAGTTGGGTCATACATTAATCTCCCTTTTGCCCCGCCATATGCAAATGTACGTGCAATTCCAATTGCACCAAGAGCATCTAAACGATCCGCATCTTGAACAATTTCCCCTTCAAGCGATTCAAGTGTGCCGCCATGACCACCTTTATAAGACATATTGGCGATGATATGAAGAACATGTTTACTTTCCTCTTCTTCCACATGTAACTCTTCTAACCAATCAGAAACTTTTTTCATTCCTTCTTCTTCACTTTCATTTAACTTCTCATCTGCCACATCGTGAAGTAATGCTGCCATTTCAATTATAAAACGATTTCCCCCTTCTTGCTCGGATAAAGAAATCGCCAGTTTATGTACGCGTTCAATATGATACCAATCATGCCCACTCGCATCTTTTTCTAAAATATGTTTTACAAAAGTAATTGTTTTTTGAATCTTTTCTTGTTTTGTCATTTTATCTTCACCCAGTTACTTATTGTAACACGCCCGCATTTTTTCATCACATATTTTCTTGTCCGCCCATACACTGAGTGGTAAGCATCATCATGAAGGAGGAATAAATATGTTCTATAATAATCAACCGCCTTATCCAAGGCAACCATTTTACCCTCAACAACAAGAACAAAGATACACAGAACAATACGAAGAACAAGAGTTACGACAGCAAGAACAACAATATGACGAAAACCCATATGCAACAACGCAAAATCAAGAAACTGAATTTCCACAAAATCCATATGAAACACGTCCAAATTATGAATATCCTCAAAATCCATATGCGGTACCACAAAACCAAGAACAACCATATCAACAAAATCCATATGCAGCACCACA
>NZ_JACVUW010000025.1:0-29598 GCF_016625265.1 Bacillus sp. S71
TTGTCTAGCATCTAAAAATAAAAATTGACGTTTCACGTTGTTTGTTTCGTTTAGTTTTCAAAGTTCAATATCGCGTTTCAGCGACTTTTATAATATATCATAGTATATTATTTTCGTCAACAAGTTTTTTAAGATAATTTGTATCTCTCATTTGCTGACTCTGCCTATTATATAGACTTTTCTATTACTATGCAAGTATTATTATAAAAAAATAAGAGGGGGAAAATCCCCCTCTTATTCTTCAGAAGAAACCTCTTCATTAGATTCTTCTTCTTCATCTTTCTGTGCTTTTGCTACTGTCGCTACCTCTTGCTCATCCTCTAAACGAATTAGACGAACACCTTGTGTATTACGTCCCATTTGAGAGATTTGATCAACTGGCATACGAATAATAACGCCTGCGGCTGTAATTAGCATGATATCTTCTTCACCTGTTACAGACTTAACCGCTACTAACTTACCGTTTTTATCTGTAATGTTACAAGTCTTAAGACCTTTACCACCACGGCTTTGTAGTCGATACTCTTCAACTGGAGTACGCTTACCATACCCGTTTTTCGTTACAATTAAAACATTCGTATCTTCTTCAACAATTTCCATACCTACTACTTGGTCCTCTTCGCCTAATGTAATAGCTTTTACACCAGCTGCATTACGGCCCATAGAACGTACATCTTGTTCATTGAAGCGAATTAACATACCGTTGCTTGTCCCTACGATAATATCTTTATCGCCAGATGTTAAACGTACAGAAATCACTTCATCTTCTTCACGAAGCGAAATTGCAATTAAACCGTTTGTACGTATATTTGCAAATGATGAAAGTGGCGTTCTCTTAGAAATACCTTGTTTCGTTGTAAAGAATAAGAACTGGTCGTCACCAAATTCACGAATTGGAATAATGGCATTGATCCACTCACCCTTATCTACCCCTAATAGGTTAATAATTGGTAGCCCTTTTGCAGTACGACTATACTCTGGGATTTCATATCCTTTCGTACGGTATACTTTACCCTTGTTTGTAAAGAATAAAATATGATCATGAGTAGACGTTGTTAATAAGTGTTCAACAAAGTCATCATCATTCGTACCCATTCCTTGTACACCACGTCCCCCACGGTTCTGTGTTTTGTACGTAGAAGCTGGTAACCTCTTAATATAACCGTTATGAGTTAACGTAATCGCAATGTTTTGCTCAGGAATTAAATCTTCATCTTCAATAAATTCCATACCGCCAATTGTAATTTCTGTTCGTCTCTTATCATTGAAACGCTCTTTTACTTCTGTTAATTCTTCACGAATAATCTCAAGAACTTTCTCTTCATCTGCTAAAATCGCTTTTAATTCAGCAATTAATTTCATTAAGTCTTGATATTCTTGCTCGATTTTTTCACGTTCTAATCCAGTTAAGCGTTGCAGACGCATATCTAAAATCGCTTGCGCTTGTTTCTCACTTAAACCGAAACGTTCCATTAAGCCTTGCTTTGCAATATCAGCCGTTTTTGAACTACGAATTAACGTAATAACTTCATCAAGATGATCTAAAGCAATTCGTAATCCTTCTAAAATATGGGCACGTGCCTCTGCTTTTTCTAATTCATAAGCAGTACGTCTACGGATTACTACCTTCTGGTGTTCCAAATAATGATATAAGTTTTGTTTTAAGTTTAGTACTTGAGGCTCTCCATTTACAAGAGACAACATATTAATACCGAAACTTGTTTGAAGTGCTGTATGTTTATATAGATTGTTTAATAGTACGTTTGCATTAGCGTCACGACGTACTTCCATGACAATACGCATACCATTTCGGTCTGATTCATCACGTAAATCTGTAATACCTTCAATTTTCTTATCGCGAACTAATTCTGCGATTTTTTCAATTAATCGTGCCTTATTAACTTGATAAGGTAGTTCCGTTACGATAATAGATTGTTTACCATTTGATTTCTCTTCAATTTCAACTTTGGCACGAAGCATAATAGAACCTCGTCCTGTTTCATAAGCTCTACGGATGCCACTTCGCCCTAAGATTAAACCTGATGTCGGGAAGTCTGGTCCAGGAATATATTCCATTAATTCCGCGATAGTGATATCTGGATTATGGCTCAATGCCAACACACCATCAATTACTTCGCCAAGTTGATGCGGCGGAATATTTGTTGCCATACCAACTGCAATACCTGTCGTACCGTTTACTAATAAATTAGGGAAACGCGCTGGTAATACAATCGGCTCTCTTTCCGAACCATCGTAGTTATCTTGGTAATCAATTGTATTTTTTGAAATATCACGTATTAATTCCATAGAAATCTTAGACATTCTTGCCTCTGTATAACGCATTGCCGCTGCTGAATCTCCATCTACAGAACCGAAGTTACCATGCCCATCTACAAGCATATAACGTTGACTGAAATCTTGCGCCATACGTACCATTGTTTCATAAACGGCTGAATCTCCATGAGGGTGATACTTACCGATTACTTCACCGACAATACGTGCTGATTTCTTATACGCTTTATCAGCTGTAATTCCTAAATCATTCATCGCATATAAAACCCTACGATGCACAGGTTTTAATCCATCACGAACATCTGGTAATGCACGAGATACGATAACACTCATTGCGTAATCTAAAAATGAGGTACGCATTTCATGACTAATATTAATTTCTCGAATTCGTGCTTGTTGTTGATTGTCTGACATCAACGAGCACCTCCTCTTACATTTCCGTTACACATACATTGATTTATATGTAGAAGACAGGAATACTTAGATTCCTGTCATTACTCATTTAAATATCAAGGTTTTTCACGTATTTTGCATTCTCTTGGATAAAGTTACGACGCGGTTCCACTTTATCACCCATTAAAATTTCAAATGTTTCATCTGCTTCTATTGCATCTTGAAGGGAAACTTGAAGTAACGAACGTACTTCTGGATCCATTGTCGTCTCCCATAGCTGAGTTGGATTCATCTCTCCAAGACCTTTATAACGTTGAATTCCTGGTTTCGGCTGGGCTGGTAACTCAGCTAATATTTTTTCAAGTTCTTTATCATTATAAGCATATTGAATTTTTTTACCTTGTTGCACTTTAAACAAAGGTGGCTGTGCGATATATATATATCCACACTCAATTATTTGACGCATATAACGATAGAAGAACGTTAATAATAGGGTACGAATATGCGCACCATCAACATCAGCATCGGTCATAATAATAACTTTATGATAGCGTGCTTTTTCGATATCGAAGTCCCCACCAATATTTGTACCAATCGCCGTAATAATTGTACGAACTTCATCATTTGATAAAATCTTATCTAAGCGTGCCTTTTCAACATTAATAATTTTACCCTTCAGCGGTAAAATTGCTTGAAAATGACGATCGCGTCCTTGTTTTGCAGATCCACCCGCAGAGTCACCCTCTACGATATAAATTTCACTAATTGCTGGATCTTTAGAAGAACAATCTGCCAATTTCCCTGGTAAACTTGAAACTTCTAAAGCACTCTTTCGGCGAGTTAGCTCACGAGCCTTTTTAGCTGCTACACGCGCACGTGCTGCCATCGTCCCTTTATCTACAACCTTACGTGCAACATTGGGATTTTCCAGTAAGAATTTTTCAAAAGCCTCAGAGAATACTGACTCCGTAATCGTTCTCGCTTCACTATTTCCAAGTTTCGTCTTCGTTTGCCCTTCAAATTGTGGATTTGGATGTTTAATTGACACGATTGCTGTTAAACCTTCACGAACATCTTCACCAGTCAAATTACTATCCGCATCTTTTAAAATGTTATTTTTACGACCATAATCGTTAATCACACGTGTTAAGGCAGTTTTAAATCCTACCTCATGTGTACCACCTTCATACGTATGAATATTATTTGTAAATGAGTAAATATGATTTGTATATCCTTCGTTATATTGAAGCGCAACTTCAACTTGAATACCATCTTTTGAACCTTCTACATATACAGGCTCTTCATGAATTGGTTGTTTTGAACGATTTAAATGTTCAACATATGATTTAATTCCACCTTCATAGTGGAACTCTTTCTTTTGCTTATGTTCACGTTTATCTTCAATTGTTAATTTAATATTACGATTTAAAAACGCCAACTCACGCATACGAGTCGCTAGCGTATCGAATTCATATTCTGTCGTCTCTTTAAAAATTTCTGGATCCGGTTTAAAGCGAGTTATTGTTCCAGTCTTATCTGTATCACCGATGACTTTTAAATCTGCAACCGGAATACCTCTTTCGTATTTTTGGTAATGGATTTTGCCATCACGATGTACAAATACTTCTAATTCTGTTGATAAGGCATTTACAACAGATGCACCAACACCGTGCAAACCACCAGAAACTTTATAACCGCCACCGCCAAATTTACCACCAGCGTGGAGGACAGTCATAATAACCTCTACTGCAGGACGTCCCATTTTTTCTTGTATACCAACTGGAATACCACGTCCATTATCCGTTACAAGAATACTATTATCTTCTTCGATACTAACGTTAATTTCATCGCAATATCCTGCTAACGCTTCATCGATACTATTATCGACAATCTCCCATACAAGGTGGTGAAGTCCTTTCCCACTCGTAGATCCAATATACATACCCGGACGTTTCCGAACTGCCTCTAGTCCTTCAAGTACCTGTATCTGACTTTCATCATATGCATTTTCTTGCATTTGTTTTTGTTCCATTGACACAAAGATCACCTACTTTTCCATTTAAACAGGGGTTTATGCCCTATCTATTTCACAATCTACCGTGCCGTTCGTTACATGAATTGTTTTCGCATCTTTTAATGTTTCGTGTTCAATTCCGTCGACACTCGTCGTTGTAACAAATGTTTGCACCTTTCCTTGAATTGTATTTAACAGATGTGATTGACGATAATCGTCTAATTCTGATAAAACATCATCCAGTAAAAGGATTGGATATTCTTTAACCTCTGAATAAATTAATTCAATTTCAGCTAATTTTAGGGATAGTGCGGTCGTTCGTTGTTGTCCTTGCGAACCAAAGACTTGAACATTTTTACTATTAACGAAGAATTGTAAATCATCACGATGAGGACCAATTAAAGTCGTACCACGGAAAATTTCACGTTGTTTCACAGATTGAAAACTTTCATAGTATACTTCTTTTATTTTCGACAAATCCATTGATTCTGATACATCTACACTTGGTTTATAGACAATTTCTAACTCTTCTAATCCACGGCTTATACCGCGATGAATTGGAGCTGCCCATTCCTGTAGCAAATGCAAAAATTCAAAACGTTTTTGCAGTATTTTTGCACCATGCTCAATTAGTTGAAGGGTAAATACATCCAACATCGTTTCCTCATTCTTACTATTCCCTTGCATTTTTTTCAACAAGTGATTTCGTTGCGTGAGCACCTTTTGATATTGACTTAATTCATACAAATATACAGGAGCTATTTGTCCTAATTCCATATCTAAAAAGCGTCTTCTTACTTGAGGGCTTCCTTTTACAAGATTTAAATCTTCTGGGGCAAACATGACAACGTTCATCACGCCAATATATTGACTTAACTTTTGTTGTTCAAGTTGATTTAATTTTGCCTTTTTACCTTTTTTCGAAATATTTAATTCCAAAGACAAAGAACTGTTTCTTTTTTGTAATTTCCCTTTTATTTGACCAAACTCTTCATCCCAGCGGATAAGTTCGCGATCATTAGAGGTTCTATGAGATTTCGCCATCGCTAAAACATAAATAGCTTCCATCAAGTTTGTTTTCCCTTGTGCATTTTCGCCGATAATTACATTTACCTTATCTTCAAAGGAAAGCTCTAATTTTTCATAATTGCGATAGTTTTTTAATTGTATTTCTGAAATAAACAAAGGGCTCCCCCTTTATGCCTGAACTTGGAAAGTTCCGCTTCCTGGAATTTCAATAACATCATTCGCATATAGTTTGCGACCTCTTCTATTTTCAAGTTCGTTGTTCACGTACACTTCATATTCTTGTAAAAACCATTTTACAGCGCCACCTGTATCAATTACATCAGCTAACTTTAAAAATTGTCCTAGTGTAATATACTCTGTTGAAATTTTAATATGTTTCATAAAATCGCTCACTTTCTGAAAGTGTTCATTCTTTCATTGTACTAAATAAACTAACATTAGGAAAGTAATACCCAAAAATCAAATAAGGGCCACTAGCATCTTTAAACTAGCAACCCTTATTCCTTACCTAGTAAGTACGAACTGGTAAAATTAATTGAATAATTGAATCATCATTTACTGTACGAATTAAGAACGGTCTCATCGCCCCAGTAAAACTAACTTTAATCTCTGTACTATCCAAGGCTTTCAATGCATCCATCATATATTTTGCACTAAAAGATATTTTTAACTCTTCTCCATCCACTTTTTCACATTGTACTTCTTCGACAACTTTTCCGATTTCTGGTGAATTCGAAGAAATCTCTAGCATTTCTTGCTCTAAAGTTGATAATTTGACAACGTTATTGCGGCCATCTCTCGCTAATAGTGAAGCACGATCAATTGCTTGTAGGAATTCTTTTGTATTCACAAAAATATCCGTTTTACTCTCTGCTGGAATTAAACGTGTTGTATCTGGATAATTTCCTTCTAACAATCTTGAGAAGAATAATAAATGTTTTGTACGGAATAATACTTGATACTCCGTAATAACGATATCCACCATTTCTTCAGACTCATCTAGAATCTTACTTAATTCATTTAAGCTCTTACCTGGGATAACAACATTAGCTTGAAATTCATCTGCAATATTATGTCCTTCGATTTTCGCTTTTCGAAGTGCTAGTCTATGACTATCTGTTGCAATACAAGTTAACTCGCTGTTATATACCTTCCAGTTTACACCTGTCAAGATTGGTCTTGTTTCAGAAGTAGAAACTGCAAATACAGTTTGTCTGATCATATGCTTAAGTAAATCTGTTGGTATCTTAAATACATGATGTTCTTCAATCTGTGGTAATAACGGATATTCTGCAGAATCTAAACCATTTAAGTTAAATTCTGATTTTCCAGATTTTATTTTTGTCATAAAATGATTTTCCACAGAAATTTCGACAGTATCTTTAGGTAGTTTTTTTACAATCTCACTAAAATATTTTGCTTGTAAAACAATGCTTCCTGATTGAGCTATTTCTACGATTTCTTTTCCATTTTCTTCGACTGGAATAAACGATTCAATAGAAATATCAGCATCGCTTCCTGTTAATGTAACCCCTTCTTCAGTAGCTACAACTTTAATTCCCGTAAGGATAGGGATTGTTGTACGAGAAGAAACTGCCTTCATTACATCTTGTACACCTCTTACAAGATAGTCTTTTTGTATTGTAAAACGCATAAAGAAAAACCTCCGGTAAGTATAAGATTTTATTTAATTAATAAAGATAAAAAATAGTAGTAATAGTAATAGGGCCTGTGGATATGTGGATAACCCCTTTGAAGGATGTAAAAACAGTCTATCTACATGTGGATAGACTGTGCGTAAAACAAGGTAAGTTATTCACACTATTCAGCTACTACTTTAAAATACCATTAATTTCTTCAACTTGCTTTTGTAATTGCGTATCGGTTTTTAGTAGTTTAGAAATTTTTTCATGGGCATGGATAACTGTTGTATGATCACGTCCACCAAATTCTTCACCTATTTTTGGTAAAGAGGAATCCGTAAGTTCGCGTGATAAATACATTGCAATTTGGCGAGGAAACGCAACTGATTTTGTGCGTTTTTTCGCTTTAAAATCTTCTAATTTTACTTGATAAACGTCTCCGACAGCTTTTTGAATATCATAAATAGAGATAATTTTCGGCTTAGAATTTGGAATAATATCTTTAAGTGCTTCAGCTGCTAAATCAGCATTAATATCTTTATTAATTAAAGATGAATAAGCTACAACTCGGATAAGTGCACCTTCTAATTCACGAATATTTGAATCAATTTGATTTGCGATATAAAGCATAACTTCATTTGGTATATCAAGCCCTTCAGCTTTTGCCTTTTTGCGTAAAATTGCAATTCTTGTCTCTAAATCTGGCGGCGTAATATCTGTAATAAGTCCCCATTCAAAGCGAGAACGAAGACGATCTTCTAAAGTTGGAATTTCTTTTGGTGGTCGATCACTAGAAATTACAATTTGTTTACTTTCTTCGTGTAATGCATTAAATGTATGGAAAAACTCTTCTTGAGTTTGTTCTTTTCCAGCAAGAAATTGAATATCATCTATCAATAAAACATCTACGTTGCGATATTTATTACGAAAATCAACAGCTTTATTATCACGAATAGAGTTTATAAATTCATTCGTGAATTTTTCTGATGATAAATATACAACTTTTGCATTTGGATTATGTTCAATTACATAATGACCAATTGCGTGCATTAAATGCGTCTTTCCAAGCCCAACTCCCCCGTAAATAAAGAGTGGATTATACGCTTTAGCTGGCGCCTCGGCTACAGCTAATGAAGCTGCATGGGCAAAACGGTTACCAGAGCCGATAACAAATGTATCAAATGTATATTTTGGATTTAACATGCTCTGTGGTAAATGAGCTGAATCATCTTGTGCTGGATTCCGCTTAACTGGAGGAAGATCAATGTCCTCTTCCGATTGACTTTGGGGAATAATAAAGCGAATTGCTAATTTTGCCCCTGTTAAATCGTATAGTGTTTCCGAAATTAGTTCTGAGTAATGAGATTCTAGCCAGTCACGAGCAAATTCATTTGGAGCTGTAATCGTTAATACGTCTTTCTTCAAGTTATGAGCCGTTGTTGATTTTAACCATGTTTCATAACTAGGCTTGCTTACCTTTTTTTCTAATTCTTTTAAGGCACTATTCCATAAATCAGAGATATTTTCCAAAGGTGTCCCTCCTTTACTAAGATGGTAAAAGAATAAGGTTGCGCAACAAATGTACAACCTAATAAATATAAAATGTATATTTATACGAAACGTATTTTAAAACCTAAAAACGTCGTTTGTATATGAGATAGGGTTTTCGACAAAAAAAGCAAATGTGGACAACTATTTACCCACATGTGATTAAAACTGTCCACATGTTATACACAAATTGTGGATAAGATAAAGGTGTGGAAAACTTATTCAAAGTGAAAACACAACTATAATATCAAAAAAAAGTGGCTATAGCAATGAATTTAAGAAAGTTATCCACAAAATCAATACCTTGTGGAATAAACTTGTCCACAACACGATATACTGTGTAAAAGTGGGAAAAAAGTTTGTGGATATAAAAAACGTGAAAAAACATTTATCCACAAGGGAATATAGATGCTGTGAAAAAGTATGTGAATAGGTTCAAAATGAATATTTGATGAAAATTTCTAGAACCATTGACATTTTCCTAGTTAATTAACTATAATTTATAGGACTGTCTTTAACAGATATTCCTCAGGGAGGTGTCATATAATGAAAAGAACTTACCAACCAAATAAACGTAAGCGCAGCAAAGTACATGGTTTCCGCAGCCGTATGAGCACAGCGAACGGACGTAAAGTGCTAGCAGCTCGTCGTCGTAAAGGAAGAAAAGTATTATCTGCGTAGACCACTGATCGTTCAGTGGTCTTTTTTTCTAATAATAGTGAATTTCCGCTGATGAAATACAGGAGTGTCAATTGATATGAAGAAAAAACATCGTATAAAGAAGAATGATGAATTCCAGGCGGTTTTTCAAAAAGGAAAATCAAATGCGAATCGTCAGTTTGTTGTATACCAATTAGATAAAGAAGAACAGCCAAACTTTCGCATCGGCCTTTCTGTTAGCAAAAAAATAGGAAATGCAGTAGTTCGTAATCGAATTAAGCGCATGGTCCGTCAGGCTATTACAGAGTTAAAAGATGAGATAGATTCTGGAAAAGATTTTGTTATAATAGCAAGGAAGCCTTGTGCAGAGATGACATATGAAGAAGTAAAGAAAAGCTTAATTCATGTCTTTAAACGCTCTGGTATGAAAAGAATAAAAAAGTAGCGTAAGGAAATGAATTACACTATATACATACCGATACAAGGAGGAGTAGGCTTTGAAAAAGAAATTAGGTTTACTAGCCATGGTCGTTGCATTAATGGCGATTGCCACCGGTTGTAGTGAAACGGGTCAGCCGATTACATCGAAAAGTACTGGGATTTGGAATGAATATTTCGTATATCCACTTTCTCAGTTAATCACGTATTTTGCCGACTTATTTAACAGTAATTACGGTTTAGCAATTGTTATTACAACTCTTATCATTCGTTTTGCATTATTACCATTAATGATTAAACAAACGAAGAGTACAAAGGCAATGCAAGCGTTACAACCAGAAATGGTGAAGTTAAAAGAGAAATATAGTTCTAAAGATCAAGCAACGCAGCAAAAACTACAACAAGAAATGATGCAGTTATATCAAAAGAATGGTGTAAATCCATTGGCAGGATGTTTACCGATATTTGTTCAGATGCCTATTTTATTCGCGTTTTATCATGCGATTATGAGAACAACAGCAATTAGTGAACATACATTTTTATGGTTTGATTTAGGACAGGCAGATCCGTTCTATATCTTACCAGTTGTTGCGGCAATTACGACATTTATTCAGCAAAAGCTTGCAATGGCAGGAACAGCTGGTCAAAATCCGCAAATGGCAATGATGCTTTGGCTTATGCCGATTATGATTTTAATCTTTGCAATTAACTTCCCAGCTGCATTATCACTTTACTGGGTTGTTGGTAATATCTTTGGTATTGCTCAAATGTACTTTATCAAAGGGCCAGAGATTAAGGCTAACAAAGCTGGAGGCTCAAGCAAGTGAGTATAATTACTGCTAAAGGACAAACAGTCGAGCTGGCAGTAGAGGATGCTTTAAGGCAATTAAACACATCAAAAGATCGAGTAGATATAAATATTGTCGATGAGGGTAAAAGAGGGTTCTTAGGTTTATTTGGGAATCGTCCTGCAGTAGTAGAAGTTGTATTGAAGAAAGATCCAATTCAGGAATGTGAAGAATATTTAAGAAATGTTATTCACAATATGGGTGTGGAAGTTGAAATTAGTAAAATTGTAAAAGGACGCGAGATTGAATTTACAATTTCTGGTGATGATGTAGGAGTTTTAATTGGAAAAAGAGGTAATACATTGAACTCTTTACAGTATTTAACAAAACTTGTCGCAAATCGTAACACGAAGCAGTATATCGGTATTACACTAGATGCTGAAAATTATCGTAGTAAAAGAAAAAGTACGTTAGAATCACTTTCTTATCGATTAGCGAAACAAGTATCTAATACGAAAAAAAGAGTTATTTTAGAACCGATGCCATCTTTTGAACGAAAAATTATTCATCAGGCATTATCAAATCATCAAGGTATCAAAACAACTTCTGAAGGAAATGAACCACATCGGCATGTTGTAATATCTCCTAAATGACCGGTTGCTCAAATGAGTGCCGGTTTTTTTGAGCGAAAAATAGATGTGGATAACTAAAAAACACTAAACTTATCCACTGTGAATAAGTTTAGTGTTTTTTACATGGGGATATAATAAAATGAGTTATTCTTCTTTTGTAGATAGGTTCGTTATGGTATCCTAATAATTTAGTGAAAGAAATAATCATGTTGAAATAGAGATAAATAAGCAAGTGAGGTGAAAGGACATGGAATTTGATACAATTGCTGCGATTTCCACAGCGCTTGGAGAGGGTGCAATTGCCATTGTTCGAGTAAGTGGGGATGATGCGGTTGAGAAAGTTGACCGTATTTTTAAAGGGAAGGATTTAACAGAGGTTTCTTCTCATACTATTCATTATGGTCATATCGTTGATTTAGATACAAATCAAGTTATTGAAGAAGTTATGGTGTCTATTATGCGCGCACCGAGGACTTTTACACGTGAAAATATAGTGGAAATTAACTGTCATGGCGGACTTGTTTCAGTAAATAAAGTATTGCAACTTATTCTAGCGCAAGGAGTACGATTGGCAGAACCGGGCGAATTTACAAAACGTGCTTTTTTAAATGGACGTATCGATTTATCACAAGCAGAAGCTGTTATGGATTTGATTCGAGCAAAAACAGATCGTGCGATGAATGTAGCAATTAATCAAATGGAAGGGCGATTATCTAAATTAATTGGTCGCTTACGTCAAGAAATATTAGAAACATTAGCTCATGTTGAGGTAAATATAGATTATCCAGAATACGATGATGTAGAAGAGATGACACATAATATTTTAATTGAGAAAGCAACGCATGTTCGTTCGGAAATCGAAAAAATATTAGAAACATCAAAACAAGGGAAAATCTTACGTGAAGGTATTGCTACAGCAATTATCGGTAGGCCTAATGTTGGGAAATCATCGTTATTAAATAGCCTTGTTCAGGAGAAAAAAGCAATTGTAACTGATATTGCAGGAACAACTCGTGATGTTATTGAAGAGTACGTTAATGTGCGTGGCGTACCTCTTAAACTTATAGATACAGCCGGTATTCGTGAGACAGAAGATGTTGTTGAACGAATTGGTGTGGAGCGTTCAAAAGAAATGATGAGCCAAGCAGATTTAGTATTAGTTGTTGTCAACTATAGCGAGGCTTTAACAAATGAGGATGAAGATCTATTCCATGCGGTACAAGGAAAAGACTTTATTGTTATTGTGAATAAGACTGATTTACCGCAAGCGATTGATATGGAACGTGTTACAGAGTTAGCCGAGGGAAATCGTGTTATTACAACATCCTTAATTGAGGAACAAGGAATAGATGAACTCGAAAAGGCAATAGCTGATTTATTCTTTGAAGGAACAATCGATTCTACAGATATGACATATGTTTCTAATGCGAGACATATTGGATTATTAACACAAGCGGGACAAACAATCGGTGATGCAATTGAGGCAATAGAAAATGGTGTACCAATTGATATGGTGCAAATTGATTTAACAAGAACGTGGGAAATACTTGGTGAAATTACTGGTGACACAGTCCATGAAAGCCTAATTGACCAGTTGTTCTCTCAATTTTGTTTAGGAAAATAATATAGTGATGTTTTAGAAAGATAGAGATTATTAGGAGGAATAAACAATGGGATACAATGCCGGTTCATACGATGTCATAGTAATCGGTGCAGGTCATGCAGGATGTGAAGCTGGTCTTGCGGCAGCACGAATGGGCTCAAAAACATTAATGTTAACAATTAACTTAGATATGGTAGCATTCATGCCATGTAACCCTTCTGTTGGTGGACCAGCAAAAGGGATTGTTGTTCGTGAAATTGATGCATTAGGCGGAGAAATGGGACGTAATATTGATAAAACTCATATTCAAATGCGTATGCTAAATACAGGTAAGGGTCCAGCTGTACGTGCACTTCGAGCGCAAGCTGATAAATTCTCTTACCAACATGAATTGAAGAAAACAATTGAAGAAACACCAAACTTAACGTTGTTCCAAGGAATGGTAGAGCGTTTAATCGTTGAAGAAGGTATATGTAAAGGGGTAGTTACACAAGCTGGTGCAGAATATACAGCGAAAACCGTTGTAATTACGACTGGAACATTTTTACGTGGCGAGATTATCATGGGCGATTTAAAATATTCAAGCGGTCCAAATAATCAACAACCGTCTATTACATTATCTGAGCATTTAGAGGAGCTCGGATTTGATCTTGTTAGATTTAAAACAGGGACACCTCCGCGTGTAAACAGTAATACAATTGACTACAGTAAAACAGAAATTCAACCAGGTGATGATAAGCCGCGTTCGTTCTCTTTTGAAACAACGAAATTTATTATGGATCAAATTCCATGTTGGTTGACATATACAAGTACAGAAACACACCGTTTAATAGATGAAAATTTACATCGTTCAGCTATGTATTCTGGTATGATTAAAGGAACAGGCCCTAGGTACTGTCCTTCTATTGAAGACAAAGTAGTAAGATTTAATGACAAACCACGTCATCAAATTTTCTTAGAGCCAGAAGGGCGTAATACACAAGAAGTATATGTACAAGGTTTATCCACAAGCCTACCAGAAGATGTACAACGTGACATGCTTAGAACAATTCCAGGCCTAGAAAATGTTGAAATGATGCGCACAGGTTATGCGATTGAATATGATGCAATTGTGCCAACACAATTATGGCCAACACTTGAAACGAAAAAGATTAAAAATTTATATACAGCAGGACAAATTAATGGAACTTCTGGTTACGAAGAGGCGGCAGGACAAGGGCTTATGGCTGGGATTAATGCAGCATGCCGTTCTTTAGGTAAAAAAGAAGTTGTTTTAGGCCGCGAGGATGCTTATATTGGTGTCTTAATTGATGATCTTGTAACGAAAGGTACAAATGAACCATATCGTTTATTAACGTCTCGTGCAGAATACCGTCTATTATTACGCCACGATAATGCTGATCTTCGTTTAACTGAAGTTGGTCGTGAAATTGGATTAATTAAAGAAGAGCGATATGAGCGATTTACAAATAAAAAATTACAAATTGAACAGGAAAAGGAACGTTTAAGCAGCATTATTATTAAACCACGTCCTGAAGTTCAAGAATTAATTCGCAATATTGGCGGAAGTGAATTGAAAGATGGAATACGTGCAAGTGACTTATTACGTCGTCCAGAGATGACATATGAGCATATTCATCTTTTAGTACCAAGTGAAGTAGAATTAAGTGATGAAGTTACAGAACAAGTTGAAATTCAGATTAAGTACGAAGGATATATTGAAAAATCTTTACAGCAAGTAGAGCGAATGAAGAAAATGGAGAGTAAAAAAATCCCTGTAGATATTGATTATGACGCGATTTCTAGCCTTGCTTCAGAAGCTAGACAGAAATTGAAAGATGTTCGTCCACTTTCAATGGGGCAGGCTTCACGTATTTCTGGCGTAAATCCAGCGGATATTTCCATTTTACTTGTGTATATAGAACAAGGAAAAATTGCGCGCGTATCGAACCAATAACATAGTAAGGAGATATTGCTAGATGAACATAGAACAATTTCAATCTATGCTAGAAGAGAAGGGAATCACCCTCTCTTCTAGACAATTAGAGCAGTTCAAAATCTACTTTGAAACATTAGTAGAGTGGAATGAAAAAATGAACTTAACGGCTATTACAGAAAAAGAAGAAGTATACTTAAAACACTTTTTTGATTCCATTACAGCTGCTTTTTATTATGATTTTTCAAAACCATTCTCAATTTGTGATGTTGGTGCAGGGGCTGGATTCCCAAGTATTCCTTTAAAAATCTGTTTCCCGCACTTAAAAGTAACAATTGTAGATTCATTGCAAAAACGTATTAATTTCTTAAATCACTTAGCACAAAAGTTAGAATTAAGTGATGTTGCATTTTGTCATGATCGTGCTGAAACATTTGGGAAAAAAGAAGGTGTACGTGAATCATACGATATTGTAATGGCACGTGCAGTTGCGCGTCTTTCTGTATTAAGTGAGCTATGTTTACCACTTGTAAAAGTTGGAGGAACATTCATTGCAATGAAAGGTGCAGCAGCAAACGAAGAAATCGAAAATGGCAAGTATGCTTTAGAGGTTCTAGGCGGAGAGTTAAAAGAGATGTCTACGTTCCAATTACCGTTTGAAGAGAGTGAACGTAATATTTTATTAATCGAGAAAAAGCGCAAGACACCAAAGAAATATCCACGCAAACCGGGAACACCCAATAAATTACCTATTGAAAAATAAATCTTATTAGACGTAAGATTAAATTATATAAATGAAAACGTAAATGTTTCATAGGAAACATTTTATGGAGAATAGTCAATAGGCCTAAAAGGTGGTGGAATATGTATGAAAAATACGTTTTCTCGTTTATTTGGCTTTGGAGATAAAGAGAGCGAATTCGAATTACAAGACGAAAGCCATGAAGAGATAGATAAAAAGGTATATGAGGAAATACAAGAAATTCCGATAGTAAATATTACCCCTAACCGTTATCAACCAAGAACAGTTTTTGATGATGCGCGTATTGATGAGCTAGCATTAACGATTCGTACACATGGACTTATTCAGCCGATTGTTGTAAGGCAATATGAGGACGATAAGTATGAGATTATTGCTGGAGAAAGACGTTTTCGCGCGGCAACAAAGTTAGGTTGGGAAAAGGTTCCTGCAATTATAAAGAACTTAAATGATACAGAGACAGCTTCTGTAGCTTTAATTGAAAACTTGCAACGTGAGGAACTAACGGCAATCGAGGAAGCTGTGGCATATCAAAAGCTGATTGAGTTACATAATTTAACACAAGAAGCATTGGCACAACGACTTGGAAAAGGACAATCTACAATCGCAAATAAGTTGCGATTGTTAAAGTTGCCTGAAGAAATAAAAAGTGCATTATTAGAAAAAAGCATTACAGAACGTCATGCCCGCGCTCTCATTCCTTTAAAAAATGAGGAATTACAACTGAAGGTTTTACAGGAAATTGTGGAGAAACAACTGAATGTAAAGCAAACAGAAGAACGAATTGCGAAGTTACTAGAGGAAGCAAAACCGAAGCGTAAGGCAAAGCAAAAAGCAGTAAGTCGAGATACGAGGATTGCTATGAATACAATTAGACAATCTTTACAAATGGTTACTGAAAGTGGTTTAAATGTTAATTCTGAGGAAGAAGAATTTGATGAGTACTATCAAATTACAATTAAAATTCCAAAGAAAAAATAATAATGACGTGTTAGAGACCTTATCCTATTGGAGAGGTCTCTTTTACTATATTTTCTTGTTAAATGAAGAAGGAGTTTAGAAATAAATTTTGAAGTTTAATAAAGGACGTAAAAGAAAAAGTTTTATTTCATGTTACAATAAACGTAATTGTTACTAGAATAAGATAGAAAGGTTGAAAGTAGGTGACATCATGGGAAAAATCATTGCTATTGCTAATCAAAAAGGCGGTGTTGGAAAAACCACAACATCTGTTAATTTAGGGGCTGGATTGGCGCAAGTAGGTAAAAAAGTCCTTCTTGTAGATATTGATGCTCAAGGAAATGCAACGACTGGTGTGGGAATTGAAAAATCTGAATTAGATCAATGTATTTACAACGTTCTTGTGGAAGATGCAGATGTTCAAGGGGTTATACAGAAAACCGCAACTGAAAACTTAGATGTTCTACCCGCTACAATTCAATTGGCTGGTGCTGAAATTGAATTGGTACCGACTATTTCCCGGGAAGTACGTTTGCAAAGAGCATTACAGCCAGTTCGTGATGAATATGATTATATTATTATCGACTGTCCCCCGTCTTTAGGGTTATTAACGATTAATGCATTAACAGCAGCAGATTCTGTTATTATTCCTGTACAGTGTGAATATTATGCACTAGAAGGATTAAGTCAGCTATTAAATACAGTTCGACTTGTACAAAAACATTTAAATAAAAATTTAGCAATTCAAGGCGTATTGTTAACAATGTTGGATGCTCGTACAAATTTAGGGATCCAAGTTATAGATGAAGTGAAAAAGTATTTTAGGGATAAAGTATATCGCTCGATTATTCCGCGTAATGTACGCTTGAGCGAGGCTCCAAGTCATGGGAAACCTATTATGCAGTATGACGCTAAATCAAGAGGAGCAGAAGTATATATAGATTTAGCAGAGGAAGTGATTGCAGGTGGCTAAAGGATTAGGAAGAGGAATTAATGTGTTTTTTCCTGATTTAGATGTGAAAGAAGAGGAAAAAATTCAGGAGATTATTGTAACTGAATTAAGGCCAAATCCATATCAACCGCGTAAACACTTTAATAAAGAGGCTATTCAGGAATTAGCAATTTCGATTAAGGAACACGGTATTCTACAACCATTAATTGCTAGAAAGAGTATTAAAGGATATGAAATCGTTGCAGGTGAAAGACGATTTCGTGCTGCAAAAGAGGCTGGTTTAGAAAAGGTACCTGCGGTTGTAAGACAATTAACTGAACAGCAAATGATGGAATTTGCTTTGTTAGAAAACTTACAACGAGAAGATTTAAATCCTATGGAAGAGGCAATGGCATACCAGATGTTAATGAATGAGCTAAATGTAACGCAAGAACAATTAGCGAAACGTCTTGGCAAAAGCAGACCTTACATTGCAAATTATACTCGGTTATTAAGCCTCCCTTCGTTCGTCCAAGATATGATTGCAAATGGTCAACTTTCAATGGCTCATGGGAGAACTTTACTTACGATAAAAGACGAAGAACAATTGAAGTCCTTATTGAAACGCATTGAAAAAGAAGGATTAAATGTTCGTCAATTAGAGAAAATCGTCCAAGAGATTAATCAACACGTTTCACGTGAAACAAAAAAAGTGAAAAAAGAGCGAAATATATTTTTCGTAGAACGTGAAACGTTCTTAAGAGAAAAGTTTGGCACAGATGTGAAAATTAAAGAGACGAAAAAAGAAAAAGGTAAAATCGAAATTGAATTTTTTAATAAAGAAGATTTAAATCGTATTTTAGAACTATTAGCACAGAAAAATTAAAAAGCAAACCATCTTATTATTTATAGATGGTTTGCTTTTTTTAATGCGGATAATTTTTGATCCGTCTCTTTTATACTTTGTGCGATTACATCAGCCATTTTCATGACTAAACTTAATCTTGTATTTTGAAGAACGAAAAACTCCATAAACCCATTTAGATTGACGATACCGTGTATATGCAGATCACCAACTGCAGGTAATTTCTTATTCATAGCAGCACCAGGTTTACTAGGTCCCTTTCCAGTAGTGATTGACCCAATATTTTGGGACTTTCCTAAACATGCATCAACAGCAATTATAAATGCAGTAGGATGTTCTTTCTGTATATTCTGAATTTTTTCTTCTAAATTTAGTGCATGTACTGGCTCATCGAGTGTACCGAATATTTGGAGGTTTTTTATGTCTATTTGTTCAAGTTTTGTACCAACTAACGGGCCGAGTGCGTCACCTGTAGAACGATCTGTTCCGATACAAACGAGAATGAGTGGTATATTAGTTTTAATAGGAATATGGGTAAGTAAGAAATTACTGATTATCTCAGAGGCTTCTAGATCTTGGTGCATAACGTTTTGAGTTTCTTTCTCAAAAAATGGTAAGCGAAAACTTCCAATGTTCATGAAGCACCCATCCTTTTAATAAATTTTCAATATATGTTATATGGTGAGAAAAATGGAAAGCTATAAGTGCGTAATTTTTGCAAAATGTGAATGAAAACGGAAATAATAGTACTAGTATATATATATTCGTTCCATTTTATACCTGAATGGCGGGGATAAAATAGGATTAAAATCATAAAATTTTTTCAGCAATTAGAGGACTTCTGATACAATAATAAGGATAACTAAAAAGAAATTTTAGCTAGAGAGGTAGAGGTACATGGATTTATTAACGAAGTGGTTTAATTCTACGAAACAGTATTTATTAGATGCTGATCGTTGGGCTCATATTGGAGTTGCGACATTAAAAATATGTATTATTTTAATAATTGGTGCAGTTGTTGTGCGAATTGCAAGAGCGGTTGTACGAAATGCGTTTCGTATGGGGAGCCGTTCTCCAATTCAAATTTCAGAACGTCGTACAGTTACAGTGGCGAAATTACTTGAAAATATTGTAGCGTATGTTGTTATGTTCATTATGCTAATTGCGATTTTAGGTGTGTTTGATATTAATGCATCAGGTTTATTAGCGGGTGCTGGGGTAATTGGTTTAGCAGTCGGATTTGGTGCTCAAAGTTTAGTGAAAGATGTTATTACAGGTTTATTTATTTTGCTAGAAGATCAGTTTTCAGTTGGCGATTATGTTAAAATCGGTCAATTTGAAGGAGTCGTTTTAGAAATTGGACTTCGTACAACGAAAGTAAAGAGTTGGACAGGTGAAATTCATACTTTACCAAATGGAAGTATTATTCAAGTTACTAACTACTCAGTTAGTAATAGTGTAGCGTTTGTTGATGTATCTATTTCATATGAGGCTGATATTGCGAAAGCAGAACAGGTTATTGAAGATTTATTAGTAGAGTTACCTTCAAAGTATGAAAAAATGGTAACAACACCTCAATTATTAGGTGTGCAAACGTTAGCTGCATCAGAAGTTATATTACGCGTTATCGCTGAAGTAGAGCCGATGCAACATGCAGTTATTGCAAGGGCACTTCGTAAAGAGATTAAAAATCGTCTTGATTTACATGGAATTGAAATTCCATATCCACGTATGGTTTTATACAATCGTGAAGAATTGGTTAGTGGAAAAGCAATTTAGTATGGAGAGGAGTTTGAAGAGTGGAGCAAAAGGAATATAACTTGTACGATGTTGTGGAAATGAAGAAAGCACATCCATGTGGCGAGAATCGTTGGAAAATTATTCGTATGGGAATGGATATCCGTATTAAGTGCGAGGGATGTGACCATTCAGTAATGATTACTCGAAGAGAGTTTGATCGTAAGGTGAAAAAAATACTTGTGAAGCACGAAGAATAGAGGGAGAGTAACAGTTACAGTAGGTAACTGTTACTTTTTTTCGTTTGGCGGAAACTTGTCATTTTTTTCGTTACTATCTATAATGATGAAAGATTGAGACATAGGAGTGAAAAATATGGGATTAACGGCTGGGATTGTTGGATTACCTAACGTAGGTAAGTCCACTTTATTTAATGCAATTACACAAGCAGGAGCAGAATCTGCAAACTATCCATTCTGTACAATTGATCCAAACGTAGGGATTGTAGAAGTACCAGATGAGCGTTTAAATAAATTAACGGAATTAGTAGAACCGAAAAAGACTGTTCCGACTGTATTTGAGTTTACTGATATTGCAGGTATCGTAAAAGGTGCTAGTAAAGGTGAAGGTTTAGGAAATAAATTCTTATCTCACATTCGTCAAGTAGATGCAATTTGCCAAGTTGTTCGTTGTTTTGAAGACGAAAATATTACGCACGTTTCAGGGAAAGTAGATCCAATTGATGATATCGAAACAATCAACTTAGAGCTAATTTTAGCGGACTTAGAGTCTGTTGATAAGCGTATCGAGCGTGTTGCGAAATTAGCAAGACAAAAAGATAAAGAAGCTGTATATGAGCATGAAATTTTAGTTCGTTTAAAAGAGGCTTTTGAAGAGGGGAAACCGGCTCGTACTGTTGAATTTACAGAAGAGCAGATGAAGATTGTTAAAGGCCTTCATTTACTTACAACAAAAGAAATGTTATACGTAGCGAACGTAAGTGAAGACGATGTTATCGATCCTTCGGAAAATAAATACGTACAAATGGTAAAAGAATTTGCAGAAAATGAAAATTCTCAAGTAATCGTTGTATGTGCAAAAATCGAATCAGAAATCGCTGAATTAGACGAGGAAGAGAAAAAAGTATTCCTTGAAGAACTAGGTATTGAAGAGTCTGGTTTAGATCAATTAATTCGTGCAGCATATGACCTATTAGGACTTGCTACTTACTTTACAGCTGGCGTTCAAGAAGTACGTGCTTGGACATTTAAACAAGGTATGAAGGCACCACAATGTGCTGGTGTTATTCATACAGACTTTGAGCGTGGATTTATTCGTGCAGAAACAGTTTCTTACGATGACTTAATGACAAACGGTTCTATGACAGCTGCAAAAGAAGCTGGAAAAGTACGTTTAGAAGGAAAAGAGTATATCGTAAAAGACGGAGATGTTATGCACTTCCGTTTTAACGTTTAATCTAATATTTCCTAGGAAAAATAAAGATATGAGCTTGGCGAATATATTATATGTTTGCCAAGTTTTTTATGTATTGGTGAGTTGATTCATATAACTTACTATGATATAATCTAAACTCGTGAGTAATTACTATAAATTAATTGCTCCTTGCCCATTATGGGCCGTTTAGACCAAAAGGAGGTGAAAGTGTAATGAGAAAGTACGAAATTATGTACATCATTCGTCCTGGCGTTGAAGAAGAAGCTCAAAAAGCTTTAGTTGAACGTTTTGCAGGTGTTTTAACAAACAATGGTGCAGAAATCATTAACACGAAAGAGTGGGGTAAGCGTCGTTTAGCTTACGAAATCAACGACTTACGTGAAGGTTTCTACATGATCTTAAACGTGAACTCTAACGCAGAAGCGATTAACGAATTCGACCGTTTAGCTAAGATCAACGAAGACATCCTTCGTCATATCGTTGTTAAAGAAGAAGAAAAATAATTGATATATAAGGGAGAGTGGTTCGATTGATGAATCGTGTTATCCTCGTTGGTCGTTTAACTAAGGACCCTGACTTACGTTACACGCCCAATGGTGTTGCAGTAGCTACTTTTACGTTAGCTGTGAATCGCGCATTTGCGAATCAACAAGGTGAGCGTGAAGCTGACTTTATTAATTGTGTAATATGGCGTAAACAAGCAGAAAACGTAGCAAATTATTTGAAAAAAGGAAGCTTAGCAGGCGTAGATGGACGTCTTCAAACTCGTAATTACGATGGACAAGACGGTAAACGTGTATATGTAACAGAAGTTCTTGCGGAAAGCGTACAATTTTTAGAGCCGCGTAATGGCGGTGGGGAGCAACGTGGTTCATTCAATCAGCAACCATCAGGAGCTGGTTTCGGTAACCAAGGCTCTAACCCATTTGGTCAATCTAGTAATTCAGGTAACCAAGGTAATCAAGGTAACTCTGGATTTACGAAGAATGACGATCCATTTTCAAATGTAGGTCAACCGATCGACATTTCCGACGACGATTTACCGTTCTAATACAGTAAATTTGTTAGTTTTAACAAAGAATGGAGGGAAATAGACATGGCAGGACGCAAAGGTGGACGTGCGAAACGTCGTAAGGTGTGTTTCTTCACAGCTAACGGCATCACTCGCATTGACTATAAAGATGTTGATTTATTAAAACGTTTCGTTTCTGAGCGTGGTAAAATTTTACCTCGTCGTGTAACAGGGACAAGCGCAAAATACCAACGCAAACTTACAGTTGCAATTAAACGTGCTCGTCAAATGGCACTTTTACCATATGTTGGTGAATAATAGCGTATGAAATGCACAGTAGAGTCGGACTCTACTGTGCATTTTGCTATGCTTTTCTTTTTTGAAAGAGAGGTTAAAATGTGAAACAAACAAAGTTTATTACAGAAGGCGCAGCGTTATTAGCTATATATGCAATTTTATTGCTTATATCTATGTATGTTCCGATTTTAGGTACTGTTGTAACTTTTGCGTTGCCGTTACCATTTATACTATTAACGATAAGACATAAACTATCTAATGTGCTTGTGATTTTTGTAGCAGCACTTTTTGTTACTATTATTGTGAGTCAACCTATGAATTTAGTGAAGACAATTATGTTTGGATTGATAGGGATTGTTTTAGGGTATATGTATAAAACAAGAAAAAAGCCAGTGGAAATCTTAATAGCGGGGACGCTTGCATACTTAATTGGTTTTGTACTTATTTATGTTGCGAGTATAAAGTTTTTCAACATAGATATAATGAAGCAAATGCAAAGTGTGTTTAGTGAAAGTATGGTGCAAAGTGAAAAGATAGTAAGTGCTATAGGTATGCCGATTAGTAAGGAACAAAAAGAGTTACTTACACAAATGAATGATATATTACAATCGTTATTTCCAAGTATACTTGTTCTAGTTTCAGTATGTTTTTCTTGGATTACAGTGATAATATCAGGTAGTGTTTTGAAAAAGTTAAAACATGACATTATACCTTGGCCTAAATTTAAAGATCTACAATTACCAAAGAGTATTGTTTGGTATTACGTTATATTTATTTTGTTAGCAACTTTTATAAAAGTAGATCCAACATCATATTTACATATGGTATTTTCTAACCTATATGTCATATTTGCACTATTGCTTGTACTGCAAGGGCTGACATTCATTTCCTTTTTAGCGTATAGAAAAGGTTTTACTAAAGGGGTTCCTATTATTAGTTTTATTGTATGCATGTTTATTCCGATGCTGTTTCCTCTTGTGACAATCTTAGGTATAATTGACTTAGGGATTTCGTTGCGTTCTAAAATAGGGGAATAAAATAATATTCCTTATACTATTTTAATCTGTTTAACTAACTGGAAGGTGAGTTAGTTTTACTTTATAGGAGTTGTATACATGCCTGAATTTGATAAGAAACAGTGGTTTTTATATCCTGTTTATGTATTGGCATTTTTTGTGTTTGTGCTCATTTCAATTCTCTGTTATTTTCATTTAATTATGGGGATAGCTGCTTTTATCATTTTTTGTATCGTGTTCTTTATCGTTATACGATTTGAACTTAATTTTCAAAGGAATTTCGAAAAGCATACGACAGATATGATTACGAGGGTAAAGAAAGTCAGTAATGAAGCATTTAACCAAATGCCGATTGGTATTTTGTTATACAATAAGGATTACGGGATTGATTGGGCAAATCCTTATTTATCTTCATGCCTGGGACAGCATGCGTTAGCTGGATGGCACCTTTACGATGTATCAGAAACATTACTTCTTTTCATTAAAGGAGAAACTTCTGATGATATAGTCTCTTTAAATAATCGAAAGTTTCGCGTTTTTGTAAGGAAAGAAGAAAAGTTAATTTATTTCTTTGATGTAACGGAACAAACGGAAATCGAAAAGATGTATGAGGATCAACGCACTGTTTTAGCTGTAATTTATTTGGATAATTATGATGAAGTTACACAAGGATTAGATGATCAATTACGTACGAATATAACAAGTCTTGTGACATCGCGACTAAATGAATGGGCACTTAAGTATGGTGCGTATTTAAAACGTGCATCTTCAGAAAGATTCTTCGTTGTGCTAAATGAAAGTATTCTGACGCAGATGGAGAAAGGGAAATTTAGTATTTTAGATCAGGTGCGTGAAGAAACATCTAAAAGGAATATACCACTTACATTAAGTGTAGGTGTCGGATCAGGTGATCTACCTTTGTCAGAGCTTGGGGCAATGGCTCAATCTGGTTTAGACCTTGCGCTTGGGCGCGGGGGAGACCAAGTAGCTATTAAACAAGCGACAGGTAAAGTTAAGTTCTATGGAGGTAAGACAAATCCGGTTGAAAAGCGTACCCGTGTACGTGCTAGGGTCATTTCGCATGCGTTAAAGGATTTAGTGTTAGAAAGTAGTAATGTCATTATCATGGGGCATAGGGCTCCTGATATGGACGCAATTGGTGCTGCGATTGGTATTTTAAAAGTGGCTCAATTAAACGAGCGTAAAGGATATATTGTATTAGATGAAAATGATTCTGATAAGGGAATTAAACGCTTGATGGACAAAGTGAAACAAAATGAGGAGTTATGGTCTCATTTTATTACTCCAGAGCAAGCGATGGAATTTGCAAATGATGAGTCGTTACTTGTTGTTGTTGATACGCATAAACCTTCTATGGTGATGGAGCAAAAACTGTTACATAAAATTGAAAATGTAGTAGTTATTGATCATCATCGTCGTGGGGAAGATTTTATTGAAGACCCATTGCTAGTTTATATGGAACCATATGCTTCTTCAACGGCAGAATTGGTTACAGAATTACTTGAGTATCAACCTAAAAATTTAAAGATGACAATGCTAGAAGCGACGGCATTGTTAGCAGGTATTATTGTCGACACGAAAAGTTTCACATTCCGGACAGGGGCTCGTACATTTGATGCTGCTTCTTATTTACGCTCACATGGTGCAGATACTGTACTTGTACAAGAACTTTTAAAGGAAGATATGGATCAGTATTTACGGGTTGCAAAAGCTATAAAAAATGCGTACATTTATAAAAATGGAATTGCGATTGCTAAAGTTGATAGTGATGATTACTACGATCAAGTGCTTATTGCGCAATCGGCAGACACGTTATTAACGATGACAGGGATTATTGCATCATTTGTTGTTGCGAAACGTGGTGAGAATCTCATTGGAATTAGCAGCAGGTCTTTAGGTGAAGTGAATGTGCAGCTAATTATGGAAAACTTAGGCGGTGGCGGGCATTTGACTAATGCAGCCACACAAATGAAAAATGTTACAGTAGATGAAGCTGAGGAGAAGCTTCGATTTGTTATTGATGACTATTTACAGGGAGGCACACAATCATGAAAGTAATTTTTCTAAAAGACGTAAAAGGTAAAGGTAAAAAAGGAGAAATAAAAAACGTACCGGATGGCTATGCAAATAACTTCTTACTAAAACAAGGATTAGCTGCTGAAGCAACAAATAGCAGTATGAAAACTTTAGAAGCTCAAAAGCGTAAAGAAGAAAAAGATGCAGCAGCAGAGCTTGAAAATGCAAAAGAGTTAAAAGAGACTTTAGAGAAATTAACTGTAGAATTAAAGGCGAAATCTGGAGAAGGTGGCCGTTTATTCGGTTCTATTACGAGCAAACAAATCGTAGATGCGATGCAAAAATCACATAAAATTAAACTTGATAAACGTAAATTTGAAATGGATGATGCAATTCGTGCATTAGGCTACACAAATGTAACAGTGAAATTGCATCCGCAAGTAACAGCGACAGTAAAAGTTCATGTTAGTGAACAATAAAAATAAATTAAGCAAGGAGGATTGCGTATGAGTGATGTACTTGCTGATCGTACCCCTCCGCATAATATAGAGGCCGAGCAGGCGGTTTTAGGTGCCATATTAATTGATCAAGATGCGTTAACGTCAGCATCGGAGTTATTGGTACCTGATTCATTCTATCGAACGAAACATCAAAAGATTTTTGAGGTCATGCTTGGATTATCTGATAAAGGAGAACCGATCGACTTAGTAATAATGACATCAGCGATGGCTGATCAAGGATTACTAGAAGAAGTTGGTGGAGTGTCTTATCTAGCAGAGTTAGCAGAAGTTGTTCCAACAGCTGCTAACGTTGAATATTATGCACGTATCATTGCTGAAAAGGCACTTTTACGCCGTTTAATTCGAACAGCGACTCATATAGTGTCGGATGGATACGAGAGAGAAGATGACGTGGACGGCCTTTTAAATGAGGCCGAGAAAAAAATATTAGAAGTATCCCATCAAACGAATGCAAAAGCATTTCAAAATATTAAAGATGTTCTTGTGGATGCTTATGATAAAATTGAACTTTTGCATAATCAAAAAGGTGAAGTTACTGGGATACCAACTGGATTTACTGAATTAGATAAGATGACGGCAGGTTTCCAGCGAAATGATTTAATCATTGTAGCAGCACGTCCGTCAGTAGGGAAAACTGCATTTTCATTAAATATCGCACAAAACGTAGCGACGAAAACGGATGAAAATGTAGCGATTTTTAGCTTGGAGATGGGCTCCGATCAGCTTGTTATGCGTATGCTTTGTGCAGAAGGAAATATCGATGCGCAAAGACTTCGTACCGGGTCACTAACTTCTGATGATTGGGCGAAATTAACAATGGCGATGGGGAGTCTTTCAAATGCCGGTATATATATTGATGATACACCGGGAATTAAGGTAAATGAGATTCGAGCAAAATGTCGTAGACTAAAGCAAGAACAAGGTCTTGGAATGGTTTTAATTGACTACTTACAGCTTATTCAAGGAAGTGGGAAATCAGGTGAGAACCGTCAGCAGGAAGTATCTGAGATTTCTCGTACTTTAAAAGGGATTGCACGTGAATTGCAAGTGCCTGTTATTGCCTTATCACAGTTATCTCGTGGTGTAGAATCTCGTCAGGATAAACGCCCGATGATGTCTGATATTCGTGAATCTGGAAGTATTGAGCAGGATGCTGATATTGTAGCTTTCCTATATCGTGAAGATTACTATGACCGTGAAACGGAAAATAAAAATACGATTGAAATTATCATTGCAAAGCAACGTAACGGTCCAGTAGGTTCAGTGGAACTTGCATTCGTCAAAGAGTTCAATAAGTTCGTTAACTTAGAACGACGCTTTGAGGATGGGGCATAAAGGCAGTATAAAAAAGAAACACATTTCTTATAATAAGATGTGTTTCTTTTTTTATGGTGTAAAGATAAGGCTTTCATAAGGTGAAAACATAATTCTTACGAACGAAAATGATTTTTAATAAAAAAATGTTCGCTTTTTGGTTGACTTCTTTTTCGGTTTTGGTACAATTATATTGTTTGAATAGATCGTTTGAAAATTGCGGAGGTGCTTTAATAATGTCTTCAGTAGTAGTTGTAGGAACACAATGGGGCGACGAAGGAAAAGGTAAAATCACTGATTTTCTTTCTGAGCATGCGGAAGTAGTTGCAAGATATCAAGGTGGAAATAACGCGGGACATACAATTGTTTTCGGCGGAGTTAAATATAAGTTACACTTAATTCCATCTGGTATTTTCTATAAAGAGAAAATTTGTGTAATCGGAAATGGCTTAGTAGTAGATCCGAAAGCATTACTTGAAGAGTTAAAATACTTACACGACCGTGGTGTAAGTACTGATAATTTACGTGTAAGTAACCGTGCACACGTTATTTTACCTTATCACTTAAAACAAGATGAGTTAGAAGAGGCTAGTAAAGGTGATAACAAAATCGGTACAACGAAAAAAGGTATCGGTCCTGCATATATGGATAAAGCTGCTCGTATTGGTATCCGTATGGCTGATCTTTTAGATCGTGAAGCATTTAAAGAGAAGCTTGAGCGCAATTTAGTAGAGAAAAATCGTTTGTTTGAAAAAATGTACGATACAGAAGGTTTCAGTGTAGAAGAAATCTTTGAAGAGTACTTCGAATATGGACAACAAATCGCACAATATGTATGCGACACATCTGTTGTATTAAATGATGCACTAGATAACAATCACCGTGTATTATTTGAAGGTGCACAAGGTGTTATGCTTGATATTGACCACGGTACGTACCCATTCGTTACATCTTCTAACCCGATTGCGGGTGGTGTAACAGTTGGAACTGGAGTTGGTCCTGCGAAAGTTACTCGCGTTGTAGGTGTATGTAAAGCATATACAAGCCGTGTTGGTGACGGTCCATTCCCTACTGAACTTAATGATGAAATTGGTCATCAAATTCGTGAAGTTGGTCGTGAGTACGGAACAACAACTGGTCGTCCGCGCCGCGTAGGTTGGTTCGATAGCGTTGTTGTAAGACATGCGCGTCGTGTTAGTGGTTTAACGGATCTATCATTAAATTCTATCGACGTTTTAACAGATATTCCAACTCTTAAAATTTGTGTTGCTTACAAATACAATGGCGAAGTTATCGATGAAGTTCCAGCAAACTTAAACATTTTAGCGAAATGTGAGCCTGTATATGAAGAGCTTCCAGGTTGGACAGAAGATATTACTGGTGTAAAATCATTAGACGAGCTTCCTGAAAATGCACGAAAATACGTAGAACGTGTTTCTGAGTTAACAGGAATTCAATTATCTATGTTCTCAGTTGGACCAGATCGTAACCAAACGAATATTGTTCGTAATGTATACGAAGCTTAATTGATATTTTAAGAAAAAACTCATGTCCGCATGAGTTTTTTCTTATCTTTTATAAAAAAATGAAAAAAAGTATTGCGAAGAATACAGAATACATGTTATGATACATCTTGTCGTCACGAAAATATGACGTTGGTGAGTATGAGCCATTAGCTCAGTTGGTAGAGCATCTGACTTTTAATCAGAGGGTCGAA
>NZ_JACVUW010000026.1:0-20438 GCF_016625265.1 Bacillus sp. S71
GGGAGAATTAAAGATATGAAAGAGCAAGTATTACAAGTAACAAAAGGTGACTTCGTAGGATCAGCAAGTGGAGCAGTAGTATTAACAGCATTAATCGTATTTTTATCAAGCGTATTAGTATAATAGAAACTTTGTAACAAAAGAAAAAGAGGGGAGAATGAAAGATATGAAAGAGCAAGTATTACAAGTAACAAAAGGTGACTTCGTAGGATCAGCAAGTGGAGCGGTAGTATTAACAGCATTAATCGTATTTCTATCAAGCGTATTAGTATAATAGAAGTTTTAAATCAAATAAAAATGGAAGGAGAATGAGGGATATGAACAGTGAACAAGTGTTTCAAGTAACAAAAACGGATTTATTAGGATCCTTAGGTGGAGCGGTAATATTAACATCATTTATTCTATTCCTTGCAAGTGTATTAGTATGATATATATAAATACAACCATTCAAAAAAAATAAAGACTCTAACGTATTAGTAAGCAGTAAATATGTTGGAGTCTTTTTTATATTCTTCTTATATCCCCTCAAGTATTAAAGTTACCTCATTATCCAGCATGCATGGCTAATTAAACGTTGCGGTTGAAACTTGATTCAACGAATAATCAAAAATCCACTGAATAAAATCCCGCTTTATTTCAAAGAGAAAAAAGTCGAATTTTATATGTAAGAAAAAAAGAGGAATTTGACAGAAAAGATAGAAAATTTTAAAGGTCAGAATTTGTTAGCTTGCTAACTAATTTCTATTAATTAACGTTGGAAGCGTTTTCGGTTGGTTTTAAGTATGGACCATTTAATCTATTTACAGGGGGATGAAGATATTATGAAACAAAAATCTATGGATACGCTAGCTGCACAAATGGAGGACTTTTTTCCAGTACGTGATGTAGATCATTTGGAATTTTACGTAGGGAATGCAAAGCAATCGAGTTATTATCTTGCGAGAGCATTCGGATTCAAAATTGTGGCTTACTCTGGATTAGAAACTGGAAACCGTGAAAAGGTATCTTATGTTCTTGTGCAAAAAAATATGCGTTTCGTTGTGTCTGGAGCTTTAAGTAGTGAAAATCGTATTGCAGAGTTTGTAAAGACTCATGGTGATGGCGTCAAGGATGTGGCACTACTTGTTGATGATGTTGATAAAGCATACTCAGAAGCAGTGAAACGTGGTGCCGTCGCAATTGCTCCACCAGAGGAATTAACAGATGAGGACGGTACATTGAAAAAAGCAGTTATTGGTACGTATGGTGATACAATTCATACGCTTGTAGAGCGTAAAAATTATAAAGGGGCATTTATGCCAGGATTCGAAAAGGTAGAGTTTAATATTCCATTTGAAGAGTCTGGCTTAATTGCTGTCGATCATGTAGTTGGTAATGTTGAAAAAATGGAAGAGTGGGTTAGTTATTACGAGAATGTCATGGGCTTTAAACAAATGATTCATTTTGATGATGATGATATTAGTACAGAGTATTCGGCTTTAATGTCGAAAGTTATGACAAATGGAAGCCGTATTAAGTTTCCTATTAACGAACCAGCAGACGGAAAGAGAAAGTCACAAATTCAAGAGTATCTAGAATTCTATAATGGAGCTGGTGTACAGCATCTTGCTTTATTAACAAGTGATATTGTTAAAACGGTTGAAGCGCTTCGTGCAAATGGGGTGGAGTTTTTAGATACACCTGATACTTATTATGATGAGTTAACTGCACGAGTTGGAAAAATCGATGAAGAAATTGATAAATTAAAAGAATTAAAGATCTTAGTAGATCGTGATGATGAAGGTTACTTGCTACAAATCTTTACGAAACCAATTGTAGATCGCCCGACTTTATTTATTGAAATCATTCAACGTAAAGGTTCTCGTGGATTTGGTGAAGGAAACTTTAAAGCGTTATTCGAATCAATTGAAAGAGAACAAGAGCGTCGCGGAAACTTATAAGATTCATATCCACCAGCAAAAGTCCCTTTGCTGGTGGAAATTTCATTTTTATAAGGAGGAATCAGGATGAAATTTGTTACATTTCGTCTTCCTTCAAAAGAAATACGGGCTGGATGGCTTGAAGGTGACAAAGTAATAGATATGAATCTTGCTAGTGAAGGGAAAATCCCTTCTTCTATAATGGCTTTTTTAGAGAAAACGGATGAGTATGTAGAAGTAGTGCGGAATATTAAGAATCCAAATAAGGGTATATATGCTTTAGAAGAAGTACAATTGACAGCTGCTCTTCCTAATCCGAGTAGTATTCGAGATTTTTACGCATTTGAACAACATGTAAAAACAGCTCGTGGACGAAGAGGACTAGATGTTGTGCCTGAATGGTATGATATTCCGGTTTTTTATTTTACTAATCATCGTGCTGTAATTGGTTCCGGTGATTTTGTAATTGGTCCGAAAAAGTCTAAAAAGCTTGATTACGAGTTGGAGATTGCTTGCGTAATAGGAAAAGAAGGGCGAAATATTTCTCGTGAGCAAGCAGAGGAATATATTTTTGGTTATTGTATTATGAACGATTGGAGTGCGAGAGACTTACAAGCAACAGAAATGAAAGTAGGTCTCGGTCCTGCGAAAGGAAAGGACTTTGCAACTTCGTTAGGAACACATCTTGTTACGAAAGAGGAATTAGATGTTTATCGTAATGGTGATCGATATGATTTAGAAATGACTGCTCATGTAAATGGAAAACTATTATCAAAGGGAAACTTCCAAGATATTTACTATACATTTGCTGAAATGATTGAACGTGCTTCAGAGGACGTGACGTTATATCCAGGAGATGTGATTGGTTCTGGGACAGTAGGAACAGGCTGTATTTTAGAACTTGGTACAGAAGAGTGGCTACAAGATGGAGATGTTGTAGAGCTGTCGATTACTGGTTTAGGTACACTACGTAATACGATCAAAAAAGAAAAGGAAGCGGGTGATGGGCATGTTTTATCGTCACATGGGAGAACTACCTCATAAACGACATGTACAATTTCGTAAAAAAGATGGATCGCTTTATCGTGAACAGGTAATGGGAACGAAAGGATTTTCTGGTACGCAGTCTATTTTGTATCATCACTATATGCCAACAGAAGTAGGTCATTCTGCATTATCGCATTCTTGTCAGTTGCAGTATGAAGAGGATGTTGCTCTTTCTCATCGCCACTTCCGAACGAAAGAAAATAAAAAAAGTGGTGATGCAATAAGTGGACGAAATTTCATACTTGGAAATGAAGATTTGTTAATTGGAGTAGTGAGCCCAACAGAAAAAATGGATTATTTCTATCGTAATGGTGATGGCGACGAAATGTTATTTGTTCATTATGGAACAGGGAAAATTGAAACAATGTTTGGAACGATTCACTATAGAAAAGGCGACTATGTAACGATCCCAATTGGAACGATTTATCGTGTTATTCCAGATGAAGGAGAGACTAAGTTTCTTGTTGTAGAGGCGAATAGCCAAATTACAACGCCGCGTCGTTATCGAAATGAATACGGACAATTGTTAGAGCATAGTCCGTTTTGTGAAAGAGATCTTCGTGGTCCAGAAAAATTAGAGACCTATGATGAAAAAGGCGAGTTTGTCGTAATGACAAAATCAAGAGGCTATATGCATAAACATGTTTTAGGACACCACCCGTTAGATGTTGTTGGATGGGATGGCTATTTATATCCGTGGGTATTTAATGTAGAGGATTTTGAACCAATTACAGGGCGCATTCATCAGCCACCGCCAGTACATCAAACATTTGAAGGGCATAATTTTGTTATTTGCTCTTTCGTACCACGTTTATACGATTATCATCCAGAGTCAATTCCGGCACCATATTATCATAGTAATGTTAATAGTGATGAAGTTCTTTACTATGTAGAAGGAAACTTTATGAGTCGCAAAGGTGTGGAAGAAGGTTCTATTACACTTCATCCGAGCGGGATTCCCCATGGGCCGCATCCGGGGAAAACAGAGGCAAGTATAGGGAAGAAAGAGACACTTGAATTAGCTGTTATGATAGACACATTCCGTCCGCTTCGTATTGTAAAACAAGCACATGAAACAGAAGATGAAAAGTATATGTATAGCTGGATTGAACAAGGTTCATATACTGTGAAATAAGTAAAAAAAGGCATGCTCTCAATAAGGGAGCATGCCTTTTTTGTGGAATCGACATGTATAATAATACCAAAAAGAGTTGTCGAAAGATATATAGAAAGAATGATAAGGATAGTGCATATTCAGAAGAATTTCTACTTGTTTCGACAAAAGTATTGACTAGGAAAAGCGTAATGAGTAAAATAAAAAAGCGAATTAAAAATTTTCAGAAAATTTAAAACTTGGAGGAGTGAAAGATGAAGCAAATTTTTCAAAAGAAGCCAATTGCAAAGTTAATGCAAGAAAGTAAGCAAAAAACGTTAGCGAGAACATTGGGCGCGCTAGATTTAACTATGCTTGGAATCGGAGCAATTGTTGGAACTGGTATTTTTGTTCTAACGGGTGTTGTGGCAGCGAAACATTCTGGGCCAGCTATTATATTATCATTTGCGATTGCTGCGCTAGCTTGTGCCTTTGCTGCATTTTGTTATGCTGAATTTGCTTCTTCAGTTCCTGTCTCGGGCAGTGTGTATACGTATACATACGCGACGATGGGGGAAGTATTCGCATTTTTAATTGGCTGGGACTTAATGCTTGAATATTTACTTGCTACATCTGCTGTAGCAAACGGTTGGTCTGCATATTTTCAATCTTTATTAAAGGGGTTTGGAATCCACATTCCGACTATTCTCTCCTCGGCTCCTGGTACAGGAAAGGGTGGAATAATTGATCTACCTGCAGTTCTAATTATTTTAGTGATGACAGTTCTTTTATCTAGAGGTGTTCGTGAAAGTGCACGAGTAAATAACATTATGGTATTTATTAAAATAGCAGTTGTTCTTATTTTTATTTTTGCTGGTTTTAATTATGTGAAACCTGAAAACTGGACGCCTTTTATGCCATTTGGTTTAGATGGTGTAATGGCTGGAGCGGCCACAGTATTCTTTGCATTTATAGGATTTGATGCAGTTTCAACAGCGGCAGAAGAAGTGAAACGTCCGCAACGTGATTTACCAATTGGTATTATTGCATCGTTATTAATTTGTACAGTTCTTTATATCGTTGTTTCGCTTATTTTGACAGGAATTGTTCCATACGGCCAGCTAAATATATCAGATCCAGTTGCTTTTGCACTGCAATTTATTGGACAAGATGGCTTAGCGGGGGTAATTTCAGTAGGAGCAATTACAGGGATTACAACAGTAATGCTAGTTATGATGTATGGGCAAGTTCGTGTTTCTTATGCGATGAGCCGAGATGGTTTATTACCGAAGCGTCTTGCTAAAGTTCATCCGAAATTTAAAACGCCATTTTTAAATACATGGACAACGGGAATTATTGCGGCACTGATTTCAGGATTAATAGATTTAAATGTTTTAGCACATCTTGTAAACATGGGGACATTGTCAGCATTTGCACTCGTAGCTGTTGCGGTAATTGTAATGAGAAGAACCCATCCAGACTTACCAAGGGCATTTAAGGCTCCGCTTGTACCGTTTTTACCAGCGTTAACAGTGATTTTCTGTTTATACTTAATGCTTCAATTATCGGGGACAGCATGGATTAGTTTTGGGATATGGATGGTTATTGGTATAGCGGTTTACTTCTTATATAGCCGAAAACATAGTGCTTTAAATAATAGTAAAAAAGAAGAAGATGTTGCGAATTTATAAGCGAAAAAAATCCATTCTAATTCTGTTAGAATGGATTTTTTTATTTGAAAATTTACATTTTTCTGAACTTATTATAAGATAATTGTTGGCTAACTAAAGGAGTGAAATGATGAAAAATACGTGGCGTGAGTTAAGGGAGATGGACCGTAACGTATGGATCCGATTTATTGGAGAGACGTTAAATGGAATTGCAATGATGATGTTAATGCCTTTTTTTGCATTATATTTAAAAGATAAGGTAGATTCGTTATTGGAAGTTGGGGTTATTATGGCGCTTTCTCCAATTGCTGCAAGCTTTGGTTCACTTATAGGAGGGAGAATTGCTGACATATATGGAAGAAAGCCGATTATGATATTTTCTATGGCAAGTAATGCATTATTAATGCTCGGTTTTCTATTTATAGAAGGATTTATTCCATATGCAATTTTATCTATTTTTTTAGGATTGAGTAATTCTTTATTTCATCCAGCTGCATCAGCTATGGTCGCAGATGTAACGGCACCAGAAAAAAGAACAGAGGCATATGGTTTATTACGAATGGGACACAATATAGGTGCTGCGATTGGTCCGATAATGGGAGCATCAGTAGTTGTGTTGTCAAAGAATCTTGTGTTTATTATTGCCTCTTCTACAATGCTATTTTATGCGTTACTTGTATTACTTCTTATTCAAGAGACGATGCCAAAGAGGACAGATAAGGAAGAACATAAAGAAAAGGAATCTGGGGCAGTTTGGAAAATTGTCATGCGAGATAAGGCATTAATGATTTACTTATTAGCAGGTATTATCATTTCGATGGGGTTTTCTCAAACAGAAGGCATGTTGCCACTACATTTTGATAACGAAATGAAGCGTACTTTTGGAGCGAATAATCCATATCCATATTTAATGGCGTTAAACGGACTATTAGTTGTTTTATTCCAATTTCAAATTTCAAAATGGGCTACGGATAAACCAGTCGGGAAGACGATGTTATATGGTGCATGTTTGTTCGGGATTGGATTATTTTTTATAGGGTGGTTACCGAAGTGGTTTGGAGAGTTTAATACAAATGCTACAGTTATTTTAATAACACTACTGTTCGTTTATGCTATATATACGTTAGGTGAGATGATTATGTCGCCTGTACAGATGACATTTGTAGCAAACTTGGCCCCTGAGCATTTGAGAGGGACTTATATGGGCGCTGCAAGTTTGCAGTGGATTACAGGAAGCGCATTTGGTCCACTTTTGGGAGGCTTTTTATTAGATCGATTACTTGGCCACTTGCTATTTACAATTTTAGCTGTAGGATGTGTAGTTGCAGGTATTGTATATATTTCTTTAGATCGCCTTGTTGAGCAAAGGCAAAAAGATACACTAACCAAGCAATCTTCTTAGTAAATAGGTGACATACACAAAAAAGGGGATTTCTACATATTTTAGGTACATAACTAGATAGGATTACCATTTCATTTTAAAATTCACCTTTGTATAGTAGTGGAATAGAAAAAGTGTAGAAAACCAATAAGTGGTGTCATTTAATTATTTGTGGAAGTTACATTTTATTTCAAATAGGAACTACCTATTTTTATAAAAAGTGCTAAAATAGAAAAATGAAAACAATTGGTTAGGGTGATTTCAGTGACAAAAATTAAATTAGGTTTATTATATGGTGGAAAATCAGCTGAGCATCAAGTTTCGTTACAGACGGCTCTTGCTGCTATTAAAGCGTTAAATCAAGATAAATTCGAGATTCATCCAATTTATATTACAGAACAAGGTCAATGGGTACGTGGTGAGCGTATTGAAGGTGAAGTAACAGATGTTGAAGCTTTAAAAATGAGTGGTGCAGAAAATGCGATTTCTCCGTTATCATTAAGTACAGAGATTATTCCATCTGCAGCTTCTGAGGAAAACGCTATTGACGTTATTTTCCCATTACTACATGGACCAAACGGTGAAGATGGAACGGTTCAAGGATTATTAGAATTGATGAATATTCCGTATGTAGGAAATGGTGTTCTAGCATCATCTGCTGGTATGGATAAAGTTGTTATGAAAAACATCTTTGCAGAGGCTGGTTTAAAACAAGCAAAATATGCGTCTTTCATTCGCAGTGCATGGGAAAAAGATCGTCAGGAAGCTTATTCTAAAGTAGAAGATAAGTTAGGATATCCTTGTTTCGTAAAACCAGCAAACCTTGGTTCAAGTGTTGGTATTAATAAGTGTAAAAATCGTGAAGAACTTGAGAATGCATTTGTAGAGGCATTCCAATTTGATCGCAAAATTATTGTAGAAGAAAATATTGTAGGTCGTGAAGTAGAAGTTGGGGTACTAGGTAATGATGAGCCGAAATGTTCAGTTGTAGGTGAAATCGTTCCGAAAAAGGACTTCTATGATTATAAGTCGAAATATATCGATGGTGATACGGCGTTAATTATTCCAGCTGAAATGACAGAAGAAGAATCTGATGTGATTAAGCGTGATGCAATTATTGCGTTCCAATCATTAGATGGTGCAGGCTTAACGCGAGCTGATTTCTTCTTAACGAAAGACGGAGAAGTGTATATTAACGAAGTAAACACTATGCCAGGATTTACACCGTTTAGTATGTTCCCTCTATTATGGCAACATACTGGGTTACCGTATCCAGAGTTAATCGAAGAGTTAATTCGTTTAGCGATTGAACGTCACGAAGAAAAACAAAAAATTAAATATACAATCTAACAAAAAAAGGAGGAAGCACTATTCGTAGGAATAGTGCTTCCTCTATGTAAGGAGCGTTTCTATATGATAAAGCGAATGTTAAAGCAAGTAGAACAGATGGTAAATGGTACTGGATTAGCAGAGCAATATGAGGGAACTATTATTCAAGGCGTGTCTATTGATACGAGAAAAATTGAAAAAGGAAACTTATATGTTCCGATTCAAGGGGAGCGTTTCGATGGACATGCTTTTGTAGATAAAGCAGTTGAAAATGGAGCTGTAGCTACATTGTGGATGAAAGATGTAGCAAATCCACCCGAGAATCTTCCGGTTATTTTTGTAGAAGATACGCTATCTGCACTGCAAATGTTAGCGAAAAACTATCGCGATCAATTGGATGTTAAAGTTGTTGGTGTGACAGGTAGTAACGGTAAAACATCCACGAAAGATATTGTGACAAGTATTCTCGCGACTAAGTTCAAAGTTCAAAAAACAGAAGGAAATTTCAATAACCATATTGGGTTACCTCTCACTATTTTAAACTTAGAAGAAAATACAGAAGTAGCTGTATTAGAAATGGGTATGTCAAGCCGAGGAGAGATTGAATTTTTATCTAAGTTAGCTCGTCCTAATGCAGCTATCATTACGAATATTGGTGAAGCACATTTAATGGATTTAGGATCTCGTGAGGCCATTGCTGAAGCGAAATTAGAAATTGTTACAGGGTTACAAGAAGGTGGCGTGTTCGTATATAATGGAGATGAGCCGTTATTAACGAATCGTGTTCCTGAAATGAATTTAGCAGCGGAAACAGTTACGTTTGGTGATGCAAGAGCCAACGATTACTATCCAACAACTGTAACATTACAGGCAACTGGGACACATTTTAAAATGAATAGAGATGAAAATATTTCATTCTACCTACCGGTGTTAGGAAAACATAATGTGTACAATACACTTGCTTCAATGGCAATTGCGACACATTTTGGTGTGACGTGGGAAGAAATGAAACAAGGTTTAGTAACACTTCAAATGACGGGCATGCGTATGGAGATTGTAAAAACGGATAGTGGATTAACAATTATCAACGATGCTTATAATGCAAGTCCGACGGCTATGGAGGCAGCATTCCATTTAATGAATGGTTTAGATGGATTTACTAAAAAAATCGTTGTGCTTGGTGATATGTTAGAACTTGGAAATCAAGAAGTGCAGTTCCATTATGAGGTAGGTAAATTAATCGATCCAGCAAAAATCTCACATGTATTCACATACGGTAGATTAGGAGCTCAAATTGCTGAAGGAGCAAAAATTAATTTCCCTAATGAACGTGTAAAGGCGTATGATAATAAAGAAGAGTTAGTAAGAGATTTACAAGCAGTAGTCGATGCGAAAGATGTTGTATTAATAAAAGCATCTCGCGGTATGAAATTAGAAGAAGTAATTACGATGTTGAAATAATTGGTGTATATAAATAGGGATGATAGTCACGAAAATAGAAGAAACTTATAATAAGCGCTTACAGTAAATGATAAAAAAATAAAAGTAAAGAAAAAGGCCCTGAATATAAAATAAGGTAACAGTTGGGTTTGCTTTTTACACATACAAAACTTATAATTGATAAAGTGTAATAACGTTTAGAAGTATTTTCGTGAAGAATATACGCCCGGTTATATACGTGAGCATTCAGGAAAAGGGCTTTTCCGCAAATTCGGAAAACGCCTTTTTTTAAATGATAAGTATAGGATAGAAAAGGAGAAGTAACATTGACAACATTTCGAGAATTAGGATTAAGTGAGTCTTTACTGCAATCGGTTGAAAGTATGGGCTTTGAAGAGGCTACGCCGATTCAAGCTGAAACAATTCCACATGCATTGCAAGGTAAGGATATTATTGGGCAAGCGCAAACAGGTACAGGGAAAACAGCAGCATTCGGATTACCACTATTAGATAAAGTGGATACAAATAAAGAAGCAGTTCAAGGTATTGTTATCGCGCCAACGCGTGAATTAGCAATTCAAGTTGGAGAAGAGCTATACAAAATTGGTAAACATAAACGTGTTCGTATTTTACCAATTTATGGTGGTCAAGATATTAACCGCCAAATTCGTGCTCTAAAAAAACACCCACACATTATTGTTGGTACGCCGGGTCGTATTTTAGATCATATTAACCGTAAAACACTTCGCTTACAAAACGTAGAGACTGTTGTTCTTGATGAAGCGGATGAAATGTTAAACATGGGCTTCATTGAAGATATTGAAGCGATTTTAACAGATGTGCCAGAAACACATCAAACATTATTATTCTCAGCGACAATGCCAGATCCAATCCGTCGTATTGCTGAGCGTTTCATGACTGAGCCTCAACACATTAAAGTAAAAGCAAAAGAAGTAACAATGCCAAACATTCAGCAGTTCTATTTAGAAGTGCAAGAAAAGAAAAAGTTTGACGTGTTAACACGCTTACTAGATATTCAATCTCCAGAGCTTGCGATCGTATTCGGTCGTACAAAGCGTCGTGTTGATGAATTATCAGAAGCATTAAACTTACGTGGTTATGCAGCAGAAGGTATTCATGGTGACTTAACACAGGCGAAACGTATGTCTGTATTACGTAAATTTAAAGAAGGTGCTATTGAAGTTCTTGTTGCAACAGACGTTGCTGCACGTGGTCTTGATATTTCAGGCGTAACACACGTATACAACTTCGATATCCCACAAGATCCAGAATCATACGTTCACCGTATCGGTCGTACTGGCCGTGCAGGTAAAAAAGGTATTGCAATGTTATTTGTAACACCACGTGAATCAGGACAATTAAAAAATATCGAGCGTACAACAAAGCGTAAAGTTGATCGTATGGAAGCACCGACACTTGATGAGGCATTAGAAGGTCAACAACGTTTAATCGCTGAAAAACTTCAAAGCACAATCCAAAATGAGAACTTATCATACTACAAGCGTATTGCAGAAGAAATGTTAGAAGAGAATGACTCTGTAACAGTAGTAGCTGCCGCTTTAAAAATGATGACTAAAGAGCCGGATACAACTCCGATCGCTTTAACATCAGAACCACCAGTTGTTTCAAGAGGTGGCGGTTCTAAAAAACGTGGCGGTAACGGAGGCGGATACCGTGATGGTAACCGTAATCGTAGTCGTGACGGACGTGGCGGTGGCGATGGTCGTAACCGTGATGGACGTAATCGTGACGGAAACCGTGATCGCAATCGTGATGGAAACCGTGATCGTAATCGTGATGGTGGTAGTCGTGGTCGTAGAGGTGAAGGTCAAGGTCGCCCAGGATCTTCAAATGGACGCGGCGAAAGAAAACATCATAGCCGTCCACAAGCTTAATAAAAAAGAGAATGCCCTTTGTTGGCATTCTCTTTTTTTATTTCTGTAATTGTGCATACTACATAGTAGTTATGATAGAAAAGGGGCTGTTATATGCTTGTAAGGCTTGGTTACGTTGCGATGAGTGTGCATTTGAAGAATGCATCCCCATCTCAAACGATGACGTACGCACAGTTTCAGAAAATAGATGATCGTGATGCTGCAATTCGTAAACTTGAAAGAATTGCTAATTCCAATTTGGAAAATTGTTTACGTTTATTAAAGCACAATAAGGGACATGACATATCTTTCTTTCGGCTTAGTTCTAAGCTCATTCCTTTAGCGAATCATGAGGAATTGCTAGAGTGGAACTATATTCGTCCTTTAAAAGAAAAATTGAAAGAATTAGGTGAATATGCAATTCATATGAATATGCGAATTGATTTCCATCCAGATCATTTTGTTGTACTAAATTCACCTGAGGAGAGTGTTTTTAAACAATCTGTAAAGACATTGCAGATGCACAAAAAATTATTAAAAGGCATGGGGATTGAACATAAGCAACGATGTGTACTACATGTTGGAGGAGGGTATAAAGATAAAGAACTTGCATTAGAGCGTTTTATAGAGAATTGGTCTAATGTCCCAAGGGGTATTCAAGAAATGATTATATTAGAAAATGATGATACAACTTTTACGTTAGAGGAAACATTATATTTAGGAGAAAAATTAGATATTCCCGTCGTGTTTGATTTGCATCACCATATGATGAATAATGAGCAAGAAGATTGGTATGAAGATTGGGCACGTGTTGTTCATACGTGGGAAACATCTTTGTTACCGGTTAAAATGCATATCTCTAGCCCTAGAGAGGGAAAAGATCCAAGAGCTCATGCAGATTATATTAATGTAGACGCATTTTTATCTTTTTTAAGAAGGATAAAGGGAAGTGTTCCGCAAATTGATTGTATGATTGAGGCGAAGATGAAGGATGAGTCTTTATTTCAATTAATGAGGGATTTAAACGAACAGGTAGATGTAGAAATTATCGATGGTGCAAGCTTTTATATTAAATAAGCTTTGCACCATCGTTTTTTTTTGTTAAAAAGGGAGTTAAAATGCCGCCGGTTATTAAACCTGTTAAATGACTGATCGGATTGGCGGAAGGATTAAAGAAAGTAAATAGCAGTAATAGAAGTATCATAATTGAGAAAATGGCAATTTCTTTTGGTTTTGAAGAGCGGTATCGATTGTACAATAAAAATAATTGTGCGCCTAATAGTCCGAAAATACCACCTGATGCACCTGCGTGAATATATTCAGGAGGCATAATAATATAGGAAGAAATATTTCCGGAAATTCCAGAAAGAAAAAATAGAATAAAAAAAGAAAAGTGTCCGAGTTGCTTTTCGATAGAAGAACCAAGTGCAAACAAAAAAATACTATTAGAAAGAAAATGTTGTAAGTCTACGTGTACCAGAAGGGAAGTTATGACACGCCACCATTCTCCTTTAGCGATATATTCATTAGAGGCTGCCATTGGGAAGAGGAAAAAGTCGCCTAATATCATCATGACTAAGTGAATAAAAAGTAAGGTGAGAATAGTCGGTTGTAAAGAAATCTGAGTAGATCTTATTAGCATACGGTTACTATCACCCCTTTTGCATCAGAAAGATTCTCTGTTATTCTTATCAATATGAAAGAAGAAAGTTAAATAGAAGAAGGGGATTTTGAAATGATTATAGGGATTGGAATCGATATTATTGAATTAAATCGTATTGAAAAAATGCTAGATGGAAAGCTTAAATTTATGGAACGTATTTTAACAGAAAATGAACGTAATGTTGCTATGGAGCTGAAAGGAAGTCGTCTTACAGAGTTTGTAGCTGGAAGGTTTGCAGCGAAAGAGGCGTATTCAAAAGCTGTAGGTACTGGTATCGGGAAAGAAGTGAGCTTTTTAGATATTGAAGTGAAAAATGATGAAAGAGGTAAGCCGATTCTGATTACAAGTACAGAGTGTGTTGTTCATTTATCAATTAGTCATAGTAAGGAATTTGCTGTTGCTCAAGTTGTTTTAGAAAGCTCGTCACGCTAGTCTGCATATTTTATATCTTTGTCTCATATATTTGAGGTAGCGATAAGGAAGGTACATCTTCCATTCATTTATAGGGGCAAAGGGGCTGAAGTGATGAAAAGGCGTCTGTTTTTAGTTCTTGTCGGTTTGTTGACCGTTTTTGTGTTGGCGGGTTGTGTGGAAAAGAAACAAGATGATGTCGTGAGAGATTTAGAGGCAAAAGTAAAAGGGATGAAAAGTTATCAAGCTGAAGCGAAATTATCTATTAAAACAGGAAATGAGCCTCAGGAGTATAATGTAGAGATTTGGCATAAGGAACCGTCTTTTTATCGTGTGAATTTAAAGAATGCAAAAAAAGATCAGAGCCAAATCATTTTAAGAAATGAAGAAGGTGTATTTGTATTAACGCCAGCACTTAATAAGAGCTTCCGTTTTCAAAGTGATTGGCCGCAAAATAGCAGCCAAGCTTATTTATATGAATCACTTGTAAGAGATATTTTGCAGGATAAGAAAAACCTTACTTTCGAGAAAACAGATAAGTATTATATTTTTAAAACAAAAACAAACTATCAACATCAAAATATGTTGCCGAAACAAGAGATTACGCTGAAGAAGAGCGATTTGACTCCAGTTTCAGTGAAGTTAATGGATAATGATCAAAATGTTCTTGTAAAAGTAGATTTCTCTAAGGTGAAATTCGATGCGAAATTTGATAAAGGTGCATTTGATACGAAACAAAATATGTCTAGAGCGCAGGTAGATGTTCAAACAACAGCGAAAGAAGACAAACCGTTTGCTATTTTGTATCCACTTGATACACCGCAAGGTATGACTCTGCAAGATGAAAAAGAGTTGAAGACAGACAGTGGCAAGCGTGCGATACTCACATACACTGGAAATAAGAAATCCTTTACTTTAATACAAGAAAAGGCAAAAGTTGCAGAGGCTTCATCAGCGGTAAGTGTAAGTGGAGAACCAGTTGATCTTGGGTTTACGATTGGTGCATTGACGAAAGACTCTGTAACGTGGTCGCATAACGGAGTAGAATATATGCTCGTGTCTAAAGGTTTAGAGCCGAAGGAGCTACTAATGGTTGCTCGTTCAGTTACAGCGAAGCAGGTGAAGTAGACTTCTTAGACGTGGTGATATATGTGCACCACGTCTTTTCTTAGTTTGAAGGTGGATTTCATAAAAGAAGCATATAAAAGAATAAGCTTCGCATATCGTGTATAAGGAAGTGTATTTATGGAAGAAGCACCATTTTACCGTGACACTTGGGTGGAAGTGGATTTAGATGCCATTTATAACAACGTTACACATATTAAAGAGTTCATCCCAAGTGATGTAGAGATTTTTGCTGTAGTTAAAGCAAACGCGTATGGGCACGATTATGTACCGGTGGCTAAAACGGCATTAGAAGCGGGTGCAACAAGGTTAGCTGTGGCTTTTTTAGATGAGGCTTTAGTGCTTCGGAGGGCTGGTATTACTGTGCCGATTTTAGTGTTAGGTCCCTCGCCGCCGCGTGATGTAAATGTAGCTGCTGAAAATGATGTAGCGCTAACTGTTTTTCAAAAAGAATGGGTGGACGAAGCAATTAAACTTTGGGATGGTTCATCTGTAATGAAATTCCATATTAACTTTGATAGTGGTATGGGGAGGATTGGAATACGTGAAAGAAAAGAACTGAAAGCATTTTTAAAGAGTTTAGAAGGTGCACCGTTTTTAGAGTTAGAAGGAGTATACACGCATTTTGCAACGGCAGATGAGGTTGAGACTTCGTATTTTGATAAGCAATATAACACGTTCTTAGAGCAGTTAAGTTGGTTGAAAGAATTCGGAGTGGATCCTAAGTTTGTCCATACAGCTAATAGTGCTGCCACGTTACGTTTTCAAGGGATTACATTTAATGCAGTGCGAATTGGGATTGCAATGTATGGATTATCTCCTTCTGTAGAAATACGTCCTTTTTTACCATTTGAATTAGAACCGGCGCTATCACTGCATACGAAAGTAGCTCATATTAAACAGGTGATTAAAGGTGATGGAATTAGTTATAACGTCACTTATCGAACGAAAACTGAAGAATGGATCGCGACTGTAGCGATTGGTTATGCAGATGGATGGCTTAGAAGATTACAAGGATTTGAAGTGCTTATAAATGGTAAAAGGGTACCGATTGTAGGGCGAGTAACAATGGATCAGTTCATGATTCATCTTCCTTGTGAAGTGCCGCTTGGTACGAAAGTTACGCTTATTGGAAGGCAGGGAGATGAGTATATTAGCGCTACAGAGGTTGCGGAATATTCAGGGACTATTAATTATGAAATTATTGCAACGATCAGTTTCCGTGTGCCAAGAATATTTATACGGAATGGTAAGGTTGTAGAGATAATTAATTACTTGAACAATATATAGAAGGTAGTATGATTGCTTCTTGTCATTGGAGTGACTGTTCATTGCTGGATAATAAGCTCTTTTTGATGAGAAGCTTTTTACTTATAATCATTTTTTATATAAGTTACACGTAAGTTTTGAAGAGGAGTTCTATTGTTTTTAGTTAGTTATGAGATAAAAAATTTAAGAAGATGAATGTTTTGTTTATGAATTGGAAAACATAAGCAAGGAATAAGGAAGTCTTTGCAACAGGCTCCATACAATGGTATTATTACAATAGGTGTCATATATATATTTGGGTGTGTAGTTGACGGTGGAGGTGTATTTTTGTGTCCGAATCAAGTGTAACTACTGAAATCGTGGTTCGGTTGCCAAAGCAAATGGTAACGGAATTGGACGGAATTGGAAAACAAGAGAATAAGAATCGCCATGAACTAATTTGCCAGGCAACACAATTGTTATTGCGTCAACATAAGACGAAGAAACGCTACCAACATGAATCAATGCGACGTGGGTATATTGAAATGGGAAAAATTAATCTTGGTATTGCATCTGAAGCTTTCTTAGCGGAGTATGAAGCAGCTCATACAGTAGAACGCTTAGTTAGCGGGGGGTAATATTTTGATTGTAAAACGTGGCGACGTGTATTTTGCAGACCTTTCCCCAGTTGTTGGTTCTGAGCAAGGAGGCGTTCGTCCGGTTCTTGTCATTCAAAATGACATCGGAAATCGTTTTAGTCCAACGGTGATTGTAGCGGCTATTACTGCACAGATTCAAAAAGCGAAATTACCCACTCATGTGGAAATTGATGCGAAAAAGTATGGTTTTGAGAGAGATTCTGTTATTTTACTTGAGCAGATTCGAACAATCGATAAGCAACGCTTAACGGACAAAATCACTCATTTAGATGAAGTGATGATGAGTCGTGTAGATGAAGCGTTACAAATTAGTTTAGGACTAATAGATTTTTAAATCGGCAGTTTAAGTTGCTCTCTTTGAAGGGCAACTTTTTTTTATTATAGAGGAGGTTACGGTTGTATATGGAAATGGTAGATAATCGACAAGCGTTAATGAAAATGTTAGTGAAAGAATTAGGCTTTAGCGAAAAGCAAGTTCGTCATGTTATTCAATTAACAGAAGAAGGTAACACAGTTCCATTTATTGCTCGTTACCGAAAAGAATGGACAGGCTCTTTAGATGAGGTGCAAATTCGTGCGATTTTAGAGAGATGGCAATATATGATGCAACTTGAAGATAGGAAGGAAGAAGTTATTCGTCTTATTGATGAGAAGGGAAAACTGACAGGAGAGCTGAGACAGCAAATTGTTAAAGCTACAAAGTTGCAGGAAGTAGAAGATTTGTATCGTCCATATAAAGAGAAAAGAAGAACGAAAGCGACGATTGCAAAAGAAAAAGGGTTAGAACCGTTAGCTGAATGGTTGTTGTTATATAAGAAAGAAGATCCGGCTAAAAAGGCAGTGGAATTTATTAATGCAGAGAAAGAAGTGCAATCTGCAGAAGAAGCTTTACAAGGCGCACAAGACATTATTGCAGAAATGATTTCAGATGAAGCTACGTATCGTAGTTGGATTCGAAATATTACTTTTAGAAAAGGTATTATGTCTTCGTCTGTAAAAGGTGAAGAAAAAGATGAAAAGAATATATATGAAATGTATTACAGTTATGAAGAACCATTGCAAAAAGTAGTACCACATCGTGTATTAGCAATGAATCGCGGTGAGAAAGAAGATATATTGAGAGTTTCTGTTGTCCCACCAGTAGATGAGATATTAAATTTCTTATATAAGAAAGTAATTCGTGATAACGATTCTAAAAGTGCGCATTATGTACAATTAGCGATTGAAGATGGTTATAAACGATTAATTCAATCTTCAATCGAAAGAGAAATTCGTAAAGAATTAACAGAAACAGCTGAAGAACAAGCGATACATATTTTCTCTGAGAACTTACGTAACTTATTATTACAACCTCCGATGAAAGGGAAAGTCGTGCTAGCGGTAGACCCGGCATATAGAACTGGTTGTAAATTATCTGTAGTAGATGATACGGGGAAAGTACTACATATTGATGTTATTTATCCGCATCCGCCTGTTCGTAAATATGATGACGCAAAAACGAAAGTTCTTTCTATTATAGATAAATATCAAGTTGAAATGATTGCAATTGGTAATGGGACAGCATCTAGAGAAACAGAGGAATTTATAGTAGATGTATTACAAAGTGTGAAACAGGAAGTCTTTTATATTATTGTAAATGAAGCGGGTGCTAGTGTATATTCAGCTTCTGATTTAGCTCGTGAAGAATTCCCGAATTTACAAGTTGAAGAGAGAAGTGCCGTTTCTATTGGAAGACGTCTGCAAGATCCACTGGCTGAACTTGTGAAAATTGATCCTAAATCAGTTGGGGTTGGACAATACCAACATGATGTATCTCAAAAGAGATTGAATGAGTCATTAACATTTGTAGTAGAGACAGCTGTTAACCAAGTTGGGGTTAATGTAAATACGGCTTCGGTTGCATTGTTACAATATGTTTCAGGTTTATCGAAAACTGTTGCGAAAAATATTGTGGCAAAGAGAGAAGAGGATGGGAAATTCACAAAGCGCACGGAATTAAAGAAAATCCCACGTTTAGGTGCAAAGACGTACGAACAATGTATAGGTTTCTTGCGTATATTAGAAGGAGCGAATCCGTTAGATCGAACAGGTATTCATCCCGAACAATATAAAAATGTTGAATTGTTATTGAAGAGTTTAGGGTTATCGATAGATGACGTAGGACAACCGCAATTACAAAAGAGATTGGAAGAAGTAGAGATTTCTAAGTTGTCTCAAGAAACGGGGGTTGGGGAGCCGACGTTAGTTGATATTATAGATGCGCTCATTAGCCCAGAACGAGATATGAGGGATGAGTTGCCTAAACCACTTCTGAAAAAAGGGATTTTGAAATTAGAAGATTTAAAACGTGGTATGGAACTAGAAGGAACAGTGCGTAACGTTGTTGATTTTGGTGCTTTTGTTGATGTAGGCGTAAAGCAAGATGGTTTAGTGCATATTTCTAAGCTTAGTAAACAGTTTGTAAAGCATCCGTTAGATGTTGTATCAGTAGGACAAATTGTAAAAGTATGGGTAGATGATATTGATACAAAAAAAGGACGCGTTGCACTATCTATGTTGCCGATTGAATAGTAAGAGAAGAGAGCAGATGAAACTGCTCTTTTTTTATAGAATAAAAAGTGTAATGGATTATGAGTTTTGATGTATTTTGCTATAATAAAACCAGCATTCATTTAGCAATTTAATTTGATACCGGTTTTTTTCGAAATATGCACGTTGCATCTGTTTTTTTAGCCACGTAGGCATAGGAATCCCTCCTTGTTTAATCCTACTCTCAAAAATCTAAAGTGCTATTGATGAGAGGTTGGTGAGTGGATTTCTATTCATGTTGTGTTTTTAGAAACCACGCGTCTTGAATGAGGATGGGTATATGTACTATTTAATATATGTATAAGAAGCGTGAAAAGTGTAAAAATATTTTTTTGTTTAGGAGGAATGAGAATGGACGAGGAAGAAATTCAACGGCTAGTGGAAGAAGTATCGCTACAATACTTCGGAATGCCGTTTTTACATAAAGCAACGTTCAATAGTAGGCTGCGTACAACTGGTGGGCGTTATTTGTTGAAGAGTCACGATGTTGAACTGAATTATCGATATTACGAAATGTATGGTAAGGAGGAGTTAATCGGAATCATCAAACATGAACTGTGTCATTATCACTTGCATATTACAGGAAGAGGGTATAAGCACAGGGACAGAGATTTTCGTGAGTTGTTAAAGAAAGTTGATGCACCTCGTTTTTGTAAACGAATGATTAATGAAGAGAAGGAAAAAAAGATTTATAAGTATGAATGTATGGAGTGTTTACTTCAATATGTAAGAAGGCGTCAAATAAATACAAAAAGATATGTCTGCGGAAAGTGTAAAGGGAAACTCAAACCGATATCGAAAACATCTTGACAGTAAAAACGCAATCCAGTATATTATAAACATGTCACGTTTGAACAAGATGTTGTTAAAAACTTCTTGACTTACAGAAAGAATTTTTATAAGATACAAATTGTCTTCATTATTCCGCAGTAGCTCAGTGGTAGAGCTATCGGCTGTTAACCGATCGGT
>NZ_JACVUW010000027.1:0-17966 GCF_016625265.1 Bacillus sp. S71
GCCTGCCTGTCACGCAGGAGATCGCCGGTTCGACCCCGGTCGGGACCGCCATTTTATATAAAGAAAAGAACGAAACAAATTGTTTCGTATTTTTTTATTTGTTTTAACAAAAAACTAATAAAGACAGTCAAACTATCCTTAGGACAACTCCTAAGGACTTTTTTATATATTCAAAACCTGTATAATAAAGAGCAGAGAACATTGTGAGTAAAGTAGGTGAAGTCTGTGAGCAAATATGAAGTAACAACAAAATCTTCTGCGGAAACACAAAGGTTATCAGAAAAACTAGGTGAACTCGTAGAGACACAAGATGTAATTATTTTAGAAGGAGATCTTGGAGCTGGGAAGACGACTTTTACAAAGGGGCTAGCAAAAGGTCTTGGAGTGAAAAGAGTTGTAAATAGTCCTACCTTTAATATTATTAAAGAATATAAAGGAAGATTACCACTATATCATATGGATGTGTATCGCTTAGCAGAAAGCGAAGAGGACTTAGGCTTTGATGAGTATTTCTACGGTGAAGGAATTACGGTAGTGGAATGGGCTCATTTAATAGAAGCATATTTACCGAATGAAAAGTTACAAATTAGTTTATTCCATGCGGGAGATGACACAAGAAAAATTATACTCGAGCCAATTGGAGATCGCTATATTAGATTATGTGAGGAGCTATTACAAGATGAAAGTACTAGCAATTGATACTTCAAATTACGTAATGGGTGTATCCCTTATTGAGGAAGGAAACGTGATTGGGGAAATTATTACAAATTTGACGAAAAACCATTCTGTACGTCTTATGCCAGCTGTAGAGCAACTGTTAAAAGAATGTGGTGTAAAACCGAAGGAATTAACTAAAATCGTAGTAGCTGCTGGACCTGGATCATATACAGGTGTTCGCATAGGCGTGACAGCGGCAAAAACATTAGCTTGGTCACTTCAAATACCAATTGTAGGTGTATCAAGTTTAGAGGTAGTAGCTGCAAACGGTGCTAACTTTAATGGATTAATTTGTCCTTTATTTGATGGAAGACGTGGGCAAATCTATACTGGATTATATACATATGAAGGAGAGCAGTTAACTTCAATAGAAGAAGACCGAATTATTCTTATTGTGGACTGGTTGCAAATGTTAAAAGATAAAGGACAGCCTGTTTTATTTATCGGTAATGATGTTAAATTGCATAAAGAAACAATTATAGAACATTTAGGTGATCAAGCTGTATTCGCTCCTTTTACTAAAAATAATCCAAGACCAAGTGAGCTAGCATTCTTAGGATTACAAAAAGAAGAACAAGATGTGCATACGTTTGTTCCAAGCTATCTTCGTTTAGCTGAAGCTGAAACAAAGTGGTTGGAAAGTCAAAACAAGTAGGGGCCTTGCAGAAGATGGATATGATATTTAGAAAGATGGAACTTGATGATATTGCTCAAATTGTAGCTATTGAAGAAGTATCTTTTTCAACTCCTTGGACTGCAGATGCCTTTCACCGTGAAATAACGATGAATGAACATGCACATTATATTGTGTTAGAAAAAGATGGTCGTGTAATCGGATATTGTGGATTGTGGATAATTATTGATGAATCACATATAACAAATATAGCTATTTTGCCAGAATACCGAGGTCAAAAATTAGGAGATGCCTTATTGAAAGCAGTTATTTCAGAAGCGAAAGAACTAGGAGTAAAAACAATGACGCTTGAAGTACGTGTATCAAATGAAGTAGCAAAGCAGTTATACAAAAAATACGGATTTCAAAATGGTGGAATTCGTAAACGATACTATGCAGACAATCAGGAAGATGGTCTTGTAATGTGGGTGAATATATAATGGAAAAAAATACGATTATACTGGGGATTGAAACGAGCTGTGATGAAACAGCGGTAGCGGTTGTTAAAAATGGAACGGAAATTATTGCGAATGTCGTTGCATCACAAATCGAAAGTCATAAACGTTTTGGCGGGGTTGTACCAGAGATTGCATCCCGTCATCATGTAGAAGAAATTACAGTTGTGTTAGAAGAAGCTTTAAAAGAAGCAAATATCACATTTGATGATATTGATGCAATTGCTGTAACAGAAGGGCCTGGTTTAGTAGGAGCACTTCTAATTGGGGTAAATGCAGCGAAGGCAGTAGCTTTTGCACATGATATTCCGCTAGTCGGTGTTCATCATATTGCTGGTCATATTTATGCGAACCGTTTAGTAAAAGAAGTTCAATTCCCGCTATTATCACTTGTTGTATCTGGTGGGCATACAGAACTTGTTTATATGAAAGAACATGGTTCATTTGAAGTAATTGGTGAAACGCGAGATGATGCAGCTGGAGAAGCATATGATAAAGTAGCTCGTACGTTATCTATGCCATATCCAGGTGGTCCGCATATTGATCGTCTTGCACATGAAGGAGAACCAACAATTGATTTGCCTCGTGCATGGCTAGAACCGAATTCATATGATTTTAGCTTTAGTGGATTGAAATCAGCAGTTATCAACACTGTGCATAACGCGAAACAACGTGGTATAGAAATTAAACCAGAAGATTTAGCGGCAAGTTTCCAAGAAAGTGTAATAGATGTACTTGTAACGAAAGCAGCTCGTGCAGCAGAAGCTTATAATGTAAAGCAATTACTTCTTGCTGGTGGAGTAGCTGCTAATAAAGGACTTCGTGCGCGATTAGAAGAGGAATTTGCACAAAAAGAAAACATTGAACTAATTATTCCACCGCTATCTTTATGCACAGATAATGCAGCAATGATTGCAGCGGCAGGGACAATTGCGTATGAACAAGGCAAGCGTGCAACATTAGCCTTAAATGCGAATCCAGGATTAGATATTGAAGCATAGTTATGCACATAATTAACCACAGCTTGTGGATAAAACCCATATTATCTGTTGATAATGTGGGTTTTGTTGTGTATATGAATTGTTGATAACTTTTTTATTAGTTGTGGATAATGTGGAAAAGTTGTTTTAGTAGCTATTTTATAAAGGTGGATATGTGTATAAGTTTGTGGATAAACTAGATGAAGTCTGACCTTTGAATATATTGTTTTTCGGGAAATAAAAAGTAAGAAGATATCCCTGAAAAACATTTTGAAATATCCCTCCATTATAGAGGGTGCTGATATTGTCAATCCTTGTCGGTAAATCGATATTTCGTGTCGAATCGTTTATATATATAGGGTTACGATAGATGTATTTGAAAAATGGTTGATATATTCCGAGTTACCATTGATATATTCAAAAAATTATTTATGTACTTAAAGAAAAAAGATGTCACATAGTCAAAAATCATGACTGATGAGACATCTTCCTTATTTAAATACTCTTATACATGTAGCTCTTCCCACTCTGCCATACACGTTTCAAGTTGTTCTTGTAGCGTTTGTTTTTTAGTTGTAATTTCACTCGCTTTTTCATAATCTGCATATATTTCTGGTAAGCAAAGTTGATCTTCTAACGTAGCAATTTCTTCTTCTAAGTTTACGATGTTTTGTTCTAGTTCTTCAATTTTTCGAGTGCGTTGACGTTCTAATTGTTTACGCTCTTTTTCTTCGAGATAATTTAATTTTTCTTGAGCTACAGTTTTTTGAACAGGTGCCTGATTTTCTTGCTGTTCTTGTTGTTCAAATGCTGCGCGTTCAATCATTTCATTTTTCTTCTCCACATAGTAATCGTAATCCCCTAAATATTCCTGTGCACCTTCTGTTGATAACTCAACCACAGTCGTTGTTACACGGTTAATAAAGTAGCGGTCATGTGAGACAAATAGAAGAGTCCCTGGATAATCAATTAAAGCATTCTCTAAAATCTCTTTACTATTTAAATCAAGGTGGTTCGTAGGCTCATCCAGAATTAATAAATTTGACTTTTGCATCATAAGTTTCGCAAGAGCTAATCGAGCTTTTTGTCCACCACTAAGGGAAGATACTGGTTTCAGTACATCATCTCCTGTAAATAAAAAGTTCCCGAGTATAGTACGGATTTCTTTTTCAGGTTGCAGTGGATATTCATCCCATAGTTCATTTAAAACCCGTTTAGAAGATGTTAAGTTTGCTTGTTCTTGATCATAATAACCAACAGATACATTTGATCCGAAAGAAACATCGCCATTTAATAGTGGTAACTTATTCACAATAGATTTTAATAATGTGGATTTCCCAATTCCGTTTGGACCAACTAAAGCAACACTATCTCCGCGAGTTAAGCGCATAGTTACGTTTTCAATTATAGGGTCCTCATCATAGCCAATGGTTGCATCCTTTACTTGTAAAACATCATTTCCACTTTGCTTTTCAATATCGAAGTGGAATGATGCTGACTTAGAATCACCTAATGGTCTCGTTAATAATTCCATTCTGTCTAGTTGTTTACGGCGACTTTGAGCACGTTTCGTTGTAGAGGCGCGAGCTATATTCTTTTGAACGAAGTCCTCAAGTTTTGCGATTTCATCTTGTTGTTTTTCGTAACGTTTCATTTCTTGCTCATATAATGCTGATTTTAAGTCTAAATATTTACTGTAGTTACCAACAAATCGTCTGCTTTCTTTATTCGAAATTTCATATACTTGTGTAACGAGTTTGTCTAAGAAATAACGGTCATGTGAAACGATTAATATTGCGCCAGGATAACCTTGTAAATATTGCTCAAGCCATGTTAATGTTTCGATGTCTAAATGGTTTGTAGGCTCGTCCAAAATAAGTAAGTCTGGTTTTGTTAATAATAATTTCCCGAGAGCTAATCTTGTTTTTTGCCCACCGCTTAAAGTAGAAATCGTCGTCTGGTGCGTTTCAACTGGGAAGCCAAGGCCGCTTAAAATGGAGCGAATATCCGCTTCATATTGATATCCACCTTGATCTTTATAATTGAGTTGCAATTGGTCATAATCAGCTAACAATCTTTCATATATAGCTTCGTTTGAAAAGTTTTCTTCTTTTCCCATTTCTTGCTCAAGCCTTCGAAGTTTTGTCTCCATTTGCTGTAAGTGGGTAAAGACGGTTAGCATTTCATCCCAAATTGTTAAAGACGTTTCTAGGCCGGTATTTTGAGCTAAATACCCGATTGAGACATCTTTCGGTTTTATAATTTCGCCACCATCATGTGATAATTCACCAGCGATAATTTTTAATAATGTAGATTTTCCAGCTCCATTCCTTCCAACTAATGCGATACGATCTTTTGTTTGTACTTCCAATTTTATGTTTGCAAGAATTGTTTCTGCACCGTATAATTTCGAAAGTCCATTTACTTGTAATAAAATCAATGTTTTCACCTCAAATAATTTCTTAACTTTGCCATGTTTATATTTCTCAATCATACTAAAAATAGTGTATAGTTTAAAATAAGAGAGAATACTTCTTCTCTTTATTATACAAGGAATTTAATGAGTGCTAAACTTCTGTATTTGATTAAAGTATATGAATAAAGATAGGAAGAGAGGAGAGGTCATATGGATCAGCAAAAGATTCCACAAGCCACTGCTAAAAGATTGCCTCTATACTATCGATTTATCCAAAACTTATCTCTTTCTGGTAAGCAGCGTGTTTCATCGGCCGAATTGAGTGAAGCGGTAAAAGTAGATTCCGCAACAATACGAAGAGATTTTTCGTATTTTGGAGCGTTAGGGAAAAAGGGATACGGATATAACGTAAATTATTTATTATCATTTTTCCGCGAAACACTTGATCAAGATGATATAACGCGTGTAGCACTTATTGGAGTAGGTAATTTAGGGACCGCTTTCTTACATTATAATTTCACGAAAAACAATAATACAAAAATTGAAATGGCATTTGATGTTAGTGAAGAGAAAGTTGGAACAGAAATCGGGGGCATTCCTGTATACCATTTAGATGAATTAGAAGAGAGATTATCAAATGATATACAAGTGGCAATATTAACAGTACCGGCTACAGTAGCACAAGCTGTAGCAGATAGATTAGCTGAAACGAGCGTGCATGGTATTTTGAATTTCACACCAGCACGATTAAACGTATCAGAGAATATTAGAATTCATCATATTGATTTAGCTGTAGAGTTACAAACATTAGTTTACTTTTTGAAAAACTATCCACAATAAAACGCAGAGGAAGCGACCTCTGCGTTTTATTATTGTTTCTTCTTTGTGAATTTAACTAATATAAGGCGAAGTGCCAAATTAAAATCAATTGTTGCCATAACTGCAAATAGTATTGTCCACACATTCCAGATTGTATCTGTCACGTTCGTAATGGCGAAGCGTGTAAAGATACATCCAAGAAGGAAGTATAGTGCAGCCATGAACAATGGTGAGTTTCTCATACAAAAAATCCTCCGATAAAGCCTTGCATTTTTTCAGCTTCTTTAATCATTTCTTGAATTTGCTCATTGCTCATAAAAATTTGCCCAATAGCGACTAATGTATTCATCGCAACATGAGCTGCAATCGGAACGATAATACGCTTCGTCTTCACATATAAGAAGGCGAATACGAGCCCCATAGCAGTGTATACCAATAAGTGAGTAAAATCAAAATGGATTGCTGCAAATACAAGCGAACTAATGATAGCTGCAATAAAGAAGTTAAACTTCTTATAAAGTGTACCAAATAAAATTTTTCTAAATACGATTTCTTCCAAGATAGGTCCGATTATAGATACGACAATAAGGAACCAAGGTGTCGTTCTTGCAATTTCCATCAGTTTCATTGTATTTTCTGAACCTTGTTTAATTCCTAGCAGCTGCATCTCGATCATACCGGCAACTATTTGTGAAAAGAAAGCCAAGAAGAAGCCGATGAAAATCCATCCAATAGTAGCTGGAACAGAAGAGCGCATTGCATCTAAATGCCTGTCACGAATGTCTGTTCTAAGTAACCAAAGAACGATGCATAATGCAACAAAGAAGCTAATAATCGCCCAGTGTCCCGTTATGATTTGTCCTTTTTCCTCCATGGTAAATCCTCTATTATCATAGAGTCCTGTTTTTAGGAGAAGTGGTAATCCAACAATTCCAGATAACTGCATTAAAATGTATGTAACGATAATCCACCAGTATTGTTTCTTCAAATAGTTTAACCATCCTTTCTAACTCTAGTGTATGAGATGAGGTAGGATAACATGTAAATATGTTATCTACGATATAAACTTTCATTCGAATTATGATTTTTTTGTAAATCCGTATTTGAAATTAAAGTAGGAGACAGGAAAAAGTTGTACGTTTAGCGAAAACAACTTAGGGTGTCTTTCATATTGTAACATACGAGTAGGGGAAACAACGATTCATATAGTAAAGGCAGTATTCTATATAGAAAGTTTATATAGTAATTTGCGAAAAAATTATGATTTTTTTACTTGCAAAAGAAATTGAGATTATTTATTATTATAAGTGTGTTAGCACTCGGGTGACTTGAGTGCTAATAAATAAAATTTACATAACAAAATGAGGAGGTTATTGTTCATGCTAAAGCCATTAGGTGATCGCGTTGTAATTGAGCTTGTTCAAGCAGAAGAAAAAACAGCAAGTGGTATTGTATTACCAGATACTGCAAAAGAAAAACCACAAGAGGGTAAAGTTGTTGCAGTAGGTACTGGTCGAGTGCTTGAAAATGGTGAGCGTGTTGCTTTAGAGGTAGCAGCAGGTGATCTTATCATCTTCTCAAAATATGCAGGTACTGAAGTGAAATATGAAGGTACAGACTACTTGATTTTACGTGAAAGTGACATTTTAGCAGTTATCGGTTAATTATATAAATCTTAAAAAATCCAAGGGGGTCAATTATTATGGCAAAAGATATTAAATTTAGTGAAGAAGCACGTCGTTCGATGCTTCGCGGTGTCGACACTCTTGCAAACGCAGTAAAAGTAACACTTGGACCAAAAGGTCGTAACGTTGTACTTGAGAAAAAATTTGGTTCACCACTTATTACAAATGATGGTGTAACAATCGCAAAAGAAATCGAATTAGAAGATGCATTCGAAAACATGGGTGCGAAATTAGTAGCAGAAGTTGCTAGCAAAACAAATGATGTAGCTGGTGACGGAACAACAACTGCAACTGTATTAGCGCAAGCTATGATTCGTGAAGGTCTTAAAAACGTAACAGCTGGTGCTAACCCAATGGGTCTTCGTAAAGGTATCGAAAAAGCTGTTACTGCTGCAATTGAAGAATTAAAAACGATTTCTAAACCAATCGAAGGCAAATCTTCTATCGCACAAGTAGCTGCTATTTCTGCAGCTGACGAAGAAGTAGGTCAATTAATCGCTGAAGCAATGGAGCGCGTTGGTAACGACGGCGTTATTACTTTAGAAGAGTCTAAAGGATTTACAACAGAATTAGACGTAGTAGAAGGTATGCAATTTGATCGTGGATATGCATCTCCTTACATGATTACTGATTCTGATAAAATGGAAGCAGTTCTTGATAACCCATACATCTTAATTACTGACAAAAAGATTTCTAACATTCAAGAAATCTTACCAGTATTAGAGCAAGTGGTACAACAAGGTAAACCACTTCTTATCATTGCTGAAGATGTAGAAGGCGAAGCTTTAGCTACATTAGTAGTGAACAAACTTCGTGGTACATTCAATGTAGTAGCTGTTAAAGCTCCTGGATTTGGTGACCGTCGTAAAGCAATGCTAGAAGATATCGCAATCTTAACTGGTGGCGAAGTAATCACTGAAGAATTAGGTCGTGACTTAAAATCTGCTACAGTTGAATCTTTAGGACGCGCTGGTAAAGTTGTTGTTACAAAAGAAAACACAACTGTAGTTGAAGGTATTGGAAATACAGAGCAAATCGCAGCTCGCATCGGTCAAATTCGTGCGCAATTAGAAGAAACAACTTCTGAATTCGATCGTGAAAAATTACAAGAGCGTCTTGCGAAACTTGCAGGTGGCGTAGCAGTAATTAAAGTCGGTGCAGCAACTGAAACTGAGTTAAAAGAGCGCAAACTTCGCATTGAAGATGCACTTAACTCAACTCGTGCAGCAGTAGAAGAAGGTATCGTTGCAGGTGGTGGTACTTCACTTATGAACGTATACACGAAAGTAGCTTCTATCGTAGCTGAAGGCGACGAAGCAACAGGTATCAACATCGTACTTCGTGCACTAGAAGAGCCAGTTCGTCAAATCGCAATCAACGCTGGTCTAGAAGGATCTGTAGTTGTAGAGCGTCTAAAAGGCGAAAAAGTAGGCGTTGGTTTCAATGCAGCTACTGGCGAATGGGTTAACATGCTTGAGTCTGGTATCGTAGATCCAGCTAAAGTAACTCGTTCTGCACTTCAAAACGCAGCATCTGTTGCAGCTATGTTCTTAACAACTGAAGCTGTAGTAGCTGACAAGCCAGAGCCAAATGCACCAGCAATGCCTGACATGGGCGGCATGGGCATGGGCGGTATGGGCGGAATGATGTAATAGTAAAGTTATTTAAATTCAGTGGATATACTGTTTTGGTATAACTAACTGCTCGTTATGCTTTTAATATAAAATCCCTCCATTATTATTGGATAATAATGGAGGGATTTTATTAATTTTTTATGCTTTTAAAAGTTGATAAAAAAATTGATGGGAGAAATAAATAATATGAAGTATGAAATTGATTGGAATAAATTACTTAATGAGACAAGACTGAAGTATAAAAAGTGTGGTAAATCGAATATGGTACAACAAGAAATTGAGGACGATCCGGATGGAATTTTAGAGCATAGAAATCAATTTGAACGAGATTATGACCGAGTGATGAGTTCTTCTTCGTTGAGAAGGTTACAAGATAAAGCGCAGGTATTCCCACTGCAGGAAAGTGATTTTATTCGAACGAGATTAACTCATTCTATGGAAGTATCGGCAATTGCTCGTTCATTTGGGATGTGGTTGGAAAAATGGTTGAGCAAGAAAGGTGAAATCTCTCAGGAGGACTTTGGTAAAATCCCAGCAATGTTGGCAACTGCAGGGTTAGTCCATGATATTGGGAATCCCCCATTTGGACATTATGGTGAAGATGTTATCAAAGCTTGGTTTACAAAGTATTTTGAGGAGAATGATGTTGATTTAGAAACTGAACAAAAAAGTGATTTTCTCAATTTTGATGGTAATGCTCAAGGATTAAGAGTTCTTACAAGATTGCAATTTTTGAATGATCAATGTGGAATAAATTTTACGTATGGAACTTTATCTGTGCTTATTAAATATCCATGGGATTCCGCAGATGAGATAGCTAAGGAGAAACAAAAATTTGGTTATTTTCAGCAAGATAAAGAATTAATTAAGGATGTAATTGAAGAAACTGTGGGCACTCGTGTGCGTGGTACTCGAAATCCGTTAACCTATTTTCTTGAAGCTTCAGATGATATTGCTTATTTGGGAGCGGATGTAGAGGATGGGGTGAAAAAAGGGTTAATACCTTGGGAAAAAATCTTTGAAGATGAAATTGCGAATGAAGAGAGTGAAATCTATAAAGCATATACCGAGGACATTAAAGAATTAAAGCAAAAGCATGACAGGGCAAAACAAAATCAATTCCCAGATTTTGTTTTAACTAGTGTGCAAAATTTCAAAGTATGGGCACAAGGACAAATGATTCGTGAAGTTAAAAAAGAGTTTATAGGGAATTATGACAACATAATGAATGGGGTTTATGGCGAAGAAGGGTTATTAAATGATAATCAAAAAGCAAATCTTTTAAATAAATTTTTATTTGATTTATTAGTTAAATACTGTTTTGCTAGTAGGGAAGTACTTTCTCTCGAATTGGCTGGTGATTCGGTTATAACAGGATTGTTAAATGTTTTCGTGAAAGAATGTATAATGAATGATTTGGATTTTGAAAAAAATCATAAAGATAAAGCTAGAAAATTAATGAGAATGATTTCTAACAATTTTATCTTTGTTCATTTATTAAATGACGATTATGAGAATCCGCAAATGGACAAAAAAGTTAATGATTTGGATGCATATTCTAGATTGCTTTTAATTACTGATTTTATTTCAGGAATGACGGATTCTTATGCGGTTGATTTGCATCAGAAATTAAAAGGTGTTAAAATACGTTAAATACCATTTGGAGATGAGATGATTAGATTATGAATAAAAATCTAGAAATCAGAAATGAATTTTTTAGAATCCTGTCTAATCGCCCAAACGCAAAAAAATTAATATCCTCTTTAGATGAAAATGCTGAGTTGCTTTTATTTGGAGGCTGTATTCGTGATTACTTAGATAATCGTTTTTCACAGGTACCTAGAGATTTTGACATTGTTATAAATACTCGAGGGTTAAATGTTGAAGAATATGTTTTTGGTTTTGAGAAAATAAGTTGTAAGAAGAATAAATTTGGTGGTTATAAAATTCTAGTTGACAACTTAAAGTTTGATATATGGGAACTTGACAAAACTTGGGCATTTAAGGAACGAATTATCGAGTTTAATGAAATAGCAGATTTAAATAAAACGGTATTTTTAAATATAGACTCTATATTTTATAACCTTAATACAGGAGATCTTTATGATGAAGATTTTCGTAATGCGATTGCTAATAGTGAATTGGATATAGTCTTAGATAAAAATCCATATCCTGAACTGAATTTAGCAAGAGCATTTAGATATAAAAACAAATATAACCTGAAATTTTCTGACAAATTGAATGATTTTATCGTTACTTGGATGAGAGATTTTGATAGCAAGCACGAAGCTACCAATATCCTGAAGGAAATTGAGTTAAAAAGATATAATCAATCAACAGTTGATTTGTCTGTATATTAGATAAAAATAAGCCCTTATTTATTAAATAAGGGCTTATTTTTATCTAAAAGTTAGAATTTAATGCATTGTAAAACTAATTTCTGTAGAATTTTGTCGCTTTCTCTCTTGACCATATTGATACTTCATTGTTAGAATCTAGGAAGATAATATAAAACGATCCTTCATATATCCTCAATGATATGGTTTGAGAGTCTCTACCGGGTTACCGTAAACAACCTGACTATGAAGGCAGTGTGTCTTATATTTATAAAGAGCGGAGACTATCTTTCTTTATAAAGCCAGACCCCTGCCTTTTCTTTGTTATGAGACTAGAGGCGGAGGACTGGCTTTTTTTATTATATTGGTAATGCTTTTCGCCAAATTGGTGAAAATATTTATATACGAGAACTAACGTTGGGGTGATTATTTTGAAGAAACAACACGATACAATTATCGTTTTAGATTTTGGAAGTCAATACAATCAGTTAATAGCACGTCGAATTCGTGAGTTCGGTGTATACAGTGAACTTCATCCACATACAATTACTGCAGAAGAAATTAAAGCAATGAATCCAAAAGGGATTATTTTCTCTGGTGGACCAAATAGTGTATACGGTGAAGGTGCATTACATTGTGATGAAAAAATCTTTGAACTAGGTTTACCAATCTTCGGTATTTGTTACGGTATGCAGCTTATGACGCAACACTTCGGTGGTAAAGTAGAGCGTGCAAATCACCGCGAGTACGGAAAAGCTGTTCTTAAAGTAGAGAACGAATCAAAACTATATGCGAACCTTCCAGAAGAGCAAGTTGTATGGATGAGTCATGGTGACTTAGTAACTGGTTTACCTGAAGGATTCGTAGTAGACGCAACAAGTGAGTCTTGCCCAATTGCTGGTATGAGCAATGAAGCGAAAAACTTATACGGTGTACAATTCCACCCAGAAGTACGTCACTCTGAGCACGGTAACGATTTAATTAAAAACTTCGTATTTGGCGTATGTGGTTGTTCTGAAGGATGGAACATGGAGAACTTTATCGAAGTAGAATTAGAAAAGATTCGTGAAACTGTTGGAGACAAAAAAGTACTATGCGCACTTAGTGGCGGTGTAGACTCTTCTGTTGTAGCAGTATTAATTCATAAAGCAATCGGTGATCAGTTAACATGTATTTTCGTTGACCACGGCTTACTTCGTAAAGGTGAAGCAGAAGGCGTTATGAAAACATTTAGCGAAGGCTTCCATATGAACGTTATTAAAGTGGATGCACAAGAACGTTTCATGAACAAGTTAAAAGGTGTAGAAGATCCAGAACAAAAACGTAAAATCATCGGTAACGAATTCATTTACGTTTTTGATGATGAAGCATCTAAATTACAAGGTATGGACTTCCTAGCACAAGGTACACTTTACACAGATATCGTTGAGAGTGGTACAGCAACTGCACAAACAATTAAATCTCACCATAACGTGGGTGGACTTCCAGAAGACATGCAGTTCAAATTAATTGAGCCTTTAAATACGTTATTTAAAGATGAAGTACGTGTATTAGGATCTGAACTAGGAATTCCTGATGAAATCGTATGGCGTCAACCATTCCCAGGTCCTGGTCTTGGTATTCGTGTATTAGGTGAAATCACAGAAGAGAAATTAGAAATCGTTCGTGAATCTGATGCGATTTTACGTGAAGAAATTATTAAAGCAGGATTAGACCGCGAAATCTGGCAATACTTCACGGCGCTTCCTGGTATGCGTAGCGTAGGTGTTATGGGTGACGAGCGTACTTATGATTACACAGTAGGTATCCGTGCAGTAACATCTATCGACGGTATGACAGCTGACTGGGCACGTATCCCTTGGGACGTATTAGAGAAAATCTCTGTACGTATCGTAAACGAAGTAAAATACGTTAACCGTATCGTGTATGATGTAACGAGTAAGCCACCAGCAACTATTGAGTGGGAATAGTATTTATAAAAAGGTCCATCTATTGCTTATGCATAGGTGGATCTTTTTTATTTTGGTGTTAATACGAACAAAACTATAAAAGTTTATAAAAACGTTCGTTTTTAAATTGACAAAACTACTTCGTCGAGTTAATATGATTATGTAATTCAAACAAAAAGTGAATATTATAGCCGTCGTATAATATCGGGGATATGGCCCGAAAGTTTCTACCTAGCTACCGTAAATGGCTTGACTACGAGGCGTTTGTATAAAGATGAGGGGAAACTTGTCTTTGTTTATAGAACGCTTCCATGTATATATGCAATGGAAGCCTTTTTTATTTCTCGGGATAAAAGAGGGCTAGGAGAAATACGGCGAGTAATCATATAACGGGGGAAACGTAAGATGAAACGCTATTTTCAGTTTGATGAACTCGGTACAAATTATAAAACAGAGTTCATAGCAGGGTTAACGACATTTCTATCTATGGCTTACGTACTATTTGTCAATCCTGCTACGCTGTCGCTTGGAAATGTTAAAGGGTTACCAGCAGGTACAGGGATGGATCCAGGTGCAGTATTCGTTGCTACGGCATTAGCGGCAGCGATCGGTTCGTTAATTATGGGTATTTTCGCGAAGTATCCAATTGCTTTAGCGCCAGGTATGGGAATTAACGCGTTCTTTGCTTATACAGCAGTGTTAACGATGGGGATTCCATGGCAAACAGCAATTGCCGGAACATTAATGTCAGGTATTATCTTTATTATTCTTACTGCTTCAGGTATTCGTGAAAAAATCATCAATGCAATTCCATCGGAGTTAAAGTTTGCAGTAGCAGCAGGTATCGGATTATTCATTGCATTTCTTGGATTCCAAAATGCCGGAATTATCGTGAAAAATGATGCAGTTCTTGTTGGGTTGGGGGACTTAACAAAGGGCACAACGTTACTAGCAATCTTCGGGGTTGTTACGACAATCATCTTCATGATTAAGAAAGTGAATGGTGCAGTATTTTACGGTATGATTCTTACAGCGATCTTAGGAGTGGCAACAGGATTAATTGATACTCCGAAAGCTGTAGTGGGAGCAATACCGAGTCTAGAACCAACGTTCGGCGTGGCGTTAACGCACTTCGGAGATATTTTTACAGTTCAAATGGGGATTGTTATTATAACGTTCTTCTTTATCGATTTCTTTGATACAGCAGGTACGCTTGTAGCGGTTGCGAATCAAGCTGGATTAATGAAGAACAATAAATTACCACGTGCAGGAAAAGCATTATTTGCAGATGCGATTGCGACTGTAATTGGTGCGATCTTGGGTACATCAACAACAACGTCTTACATTGAATCGTCTGCAGGGGTAGCAGCAGGAGGACGTTCTGGATTTACAGCAGTTGTAACAGCAGGATTCTTCTTACTGGCACTATTCTTCTCGCCATTACTAAGTGTTGTAACGCCAGCTGTAACGGCACCAGCTTTAATTATTGTAGGAATATTGATGGTTTCTTCCTTAGGGGAAATTGATTGGAAGAAATTCGAGATTGCAGTACCAGCATTCTTTACAATTATCTCTATGCCACTTACGTATAGTATCGCAACTGGGATTGCGATTGGATTTATCTTCTATCCAATTACAATGGTTGTGAGTGGTCGTCGTAAAGAGGTTCATCCGATTATGTATGTTATGGGAGTTTTATTCGTACTATATTTCATCTATGTTCGTAAATAAAAGGGGTTTTTTAAAAGGTCTAGACTTAAGGGGAGTCTAGACCTTTTTTGCGTCTTCAGAAAATCTTAAGGATTTCCGAGCGTTTTTCTTCAGAAGTTTTCCTATAATAGAAGTTAGGGATTAAAAAAGTGATGGGGGAGATATTGTGGCACACGAAACAATACTTGTCGTAGATGATGAAAAAGAAATTCGGAATTTAATTACAATCTATTTAAAGAATGAAGGATATAAAGTATTACAAGCAGGGGACGGAGAAGAAGGGCTACGTTTATTGGAAGAAAATGAAGTGCATCTAGTCGTATTAGATATTATGATGCCGAAAGTAGATGGTATTCATATGTGTATGAAAGTAAGAGAATCGAAAGAGATGCCTATTATTATGCTTTCTGCGAAAACGCAAGATATGGATAAGATTTTAGGATTAACAACAGGAGCAGATGATTACGTAACGAAGCCCTTTAATCCATTAGAGTTAATTGCACGAATTAAATCTCAGTTACGCCGTTATATGAAAATGAATGGTTTTGCTATTCAAAATGAGGACGAGCTAGAAATTGGAGAGATGAAAATAAACATCTCGACCCATAAAGTTATTGTAGAGGGAGAAGAAGTGAAACTAACCCCGAGGGAATTTTCAATTTTAGAATTGCTAGCTAGAAATCCAGGTATGGTGTTTAGTGCGGAGCAAATTTATGAAAAGGTGTGGAACGAACGATCTTTCCAGTCTGATAATACTGTAATGGTGCATATTCGAAAAGTACGTGAAAAGATTGAGGAGAATCCAAGGAAGCCTAGATATATAAAAACAGTATGGGGAGTGGGGTATAAGATTGAAAAAGATATTTAATCCTTTTACTTATATAAGGAAAATAAGAGAATTAATTGAGAAATTAGTAAAGAGCGTACGAAAGAGTATAAGGATTCAATTGATTACTACTTTTGCTGCTTGTGCCTTATTAGGGCTTTTGTCAGCAAAGGCAGCAGCGCCGTTTTTTGAGAATGCGAATCGTCAAGCAACTATCGATTATCGGGCTGGTATGGAACAAATTAATCACCAAGCTCAAGGAGCGGCAAATAGTTCGGTTCATGAAAATAAATTAGAAGCTATATCAAATATGATCGAAATGGAAAACCAAAATTTAGAGCAAGGGTCTAGAGCTTTGAAGATATTGGTTACTGATGAAAGTGGTAAAGTTTTATATAAAACAAAGCAAGCGCAAGAAGAGCAAATCGATTTGCATAATACGATTCGTAATGCAGCATCATTCGCGATTAATTATACAGATGGTAGAAATGTATTTGAAAGTACAAGAAAAGAGTTTATATCTTTTTCACCTATTACTATTGAAGGAAAGAATTTGTACATGTTTGTTAGCGGAATTCCAGAGGGAGAGGTAATATATGACACGCAAGAAGGACCATTCCCATTTTTAATTGGTGTCCTTGTATTCATCTTCTCTTTCTTCTATATAACAAAGAAAAAGATGAAGCAGATTGAAGCAATGGCAGAAGGTGTAAAGGAAATAGAAAAAGGAAACTTAGCGTACCGCATTGAGAAGAAAGGTGAAGATGAGATTGCGTCTTTAACTGAGAATATTAATAATATGGCGGAAGAGCTTATGAATAATATAGAAAAGGAACGTAAATTAGAGAAGCAGAAGAATGAGCTTATTACGAATGTATCTCACGATTTACGTACACCGCTGACTTCTATTATGGGTTACTTGCGATTACTTAGAGATTCTAAATATGAAAATAAAGAACAACATGATGAGTATACGAGAATTGCTTTTGCAAAGTCGGAGCAGTTAAAGAATTTAATAGAAGATTTATTTGAGTATACGAAGTTAACAAATGAGCAAGTTATATTAGAAAAACAAGAGGTTTGTATAAATGAGTTACTCGAGCAATTAATAGAAGAGTTAGTGCCGCAGGCAGAAGAGCATGGACTTACGTTTGTTAAGAAGTTTCCTGAGGAACGTGCTTATGCATCGATTGATTCGGAAAAGATGGTTCGTGTATTTGATAATTTACTAATGAATGCGATTAAGTATAGTAAAGATGATGGGGAGATAAAAGTTTCTCTTCAAAGGCAGCGCAGGGATATACAAATTGTAATTGCGAATCATAGTGAAGAGTTTACGAGAGAAGAGTTAGTGAATTTGTTTGAACGTTTCTATAAGAAGGATCAATCTCGAAGTAGAGTAACAGAAGGTTCTGGACTCGGGCTTGCGATTGCGAAAAGTATTGTTGAGTTACAAGGTGGTAGTATTCGAGCTGAATATGAGGAGGGTATTATTCGATTTATCGTCTCTTTACCTATTATAGAAAAATAATAAACGATAGCGTGCTACATGATAAAAAGGCTTATTTTAAAAAGAAATAAGTCTTTTTATATTTTTTTAGAAAAACATATTGACGATTGGAGTTTAGAGGTGTAGTATTATACGAGTCGCTGATGACAACAACGTCGAAAGCGGCAATCGAAATAAAAAACTTAGTTGACATTACAAAATAGAAATGTTAACATAAGGAAGTCGCAAATGAGCGACCAAGTAGTTCTTTGAAAAC
>NZ_JACVUW010000028.1:0-14699 GCF_016625265.1 Bacillus sp. S71
AGGACGTCGCCAAGCAACTAAAAACACAAGTCTTTTGACTTGTGTTTTTTTTATTTCCCATGAAATAGATTAGGTTCTGTTAGTAAAAATGATGAAATATAGTAAGGGATTTTTTGAGCAGAAATATTAAGAAATTGATAAATAAATGGATAATCTTCAGAGCCATAGCTTCCAAGTAAGTCATACCACCAATCTGTTTCATACCTAGAAATCATGCTTAAATTATAGAGCAATAAATAATGAACGAGGAGTTCAGGTAATACTGGTTTAGGATTTCTAGGATCAGTTGTAAGTGGTAAATAATAAGTATTAGTAAGATATTCATAGTATAAAGGAGTACTGTACATAGGATTCCATGATTGAATTGGCGCCGTAAAAAGTAAATTCGATTCATTAGATTTCTCAGGTACATGTTGCATTGATAAATGCTTACAAGATGTTTCAATGTAGCGAGAAAATCTCTCTTTAGTCATATGTAATCGATCTAGTAGGTTGACTGAAAAGGAGAGCTCATTTTTAATTGTTGAATCGATTTTATATAAAGTTGATCCTTTTTGACTATAGCGGAACAAATTTTGTAATTCTGGAATATTTCCCATTAGTTCTAACATGTTAAATTTTTCTGCTTCTAAGTGTTTCATGTGAAACAGTTGTTCTGCAACATGAGTAAACAATCCGTTTTTTTGTACCTTCACCTCATCTTCTAAAAATTGATACCCTTGTTTTTTTCGTTTGCGAGTTGTAACGCCATGAGCTAAAACAGTAGTGGATTCAGGATAGTTAGGATCAATGGTTAGTAGACATGCTTTAAAAAGTTGGCTAATTCCATAAAATAACAACATTGGTTGAATGGAAAATGGAGCTGTCTTATATAATTCATAATAATTTTTCCCGTGTTCTAAGTAATAAATAAAGGGATAACAATTTTCAAAACTTTTTTTTTCGGCATCCTGAATAGAGGATTTTTCATAACAACGGGCAAGATAACGTTGTACGTTTTGAGATGAAAAAAAGAAACTTAACTGCTGCCAAGTGCAAGATGTTTGATGCATATATTACGCTCCTTTTATTGTCTAAAAATTCTAACATATATATACGTCCTTGACAGTATTTTAACCAATTGATAAGCTACTAATAATAATTTCTGGTATCATAGGGGGAACAATTATGTGGGAATCTAAATTTGTTAAAGAAGGTTTGACTTTTGATGATGTATTACTTGTACCAGCTAGGTCAGATATATTACCAAGAGAAGTAAGTGTTAAAACAGTTTTATCTGAAAGCTTACAGCTAAACATCCCGTTAATTAGTGCAGGAATGGATACAGTAACAGAAGCTGACATGGCTATTGCAATGGCTCGCCAAGGTGGTTTAGGAATTATTCATAAGAATATGTCTATTGAGCAACAAGCAGAGCAAGTTGATAAAGTAAAGCGCTCTGAAAGCGGCGTTATTTCAGATCCTTTCTTCTTAACTCCAGAACATCAAGTATATGATGCAGAACATCTTATGGGAAAATATCGTATCTCAGGTGTACCGGTTGTAAATAATTTAGATGAGCGAAAATTAGTTGGTATTATTACAAACCGTGATATGCGCTTCATCCAAGACTACTCAATCAAAATTTCTGACGTAATGACAAAAGAACAATTAATTACAGCTCCAGTTGGTACTACACTGGAAGAAGCTGAAAAGATCCTACAAAAGTATAAAATTGAAAAACTCCCTCTTGTTGATAATAACGGTGTATTACAAGGGCTGATTACAATAAAAGATATTGAAAAAGTAATTGAATTCCCAAACTCTGCTAAAGATAAGCAAGGACGCTTATTAGTTGGAGCGGCAGTTGGTGTAACAGCTGATGCTATGCTTCGTATCGATGCATTAGTAAAAGCTAGTGTAGATGCAATTGTACTTGATACAGCTCATGGGCATTCTAAAGGCGTTATTGATAAGGTAAAAGAAGTTCGTGCTAAATATCCATCATTAAATATTATCGCTGGAAATGTTGCTACAGCTGAAGCAACGAAAGCATTAATTGAAGCTGGTGCAAACGTAGTTAAAGTTGGTATTGGACCAGGTTCTATTTGTACAACACGTGTTGTAGCTGGTGTTGGTGTACCACAATTAACAGCAGTTTATGATTGTGCAACCGAAGCTCGTAAACACGGTATTCCAGTTATTGCTGATGGCGGTGTTAAGTACTCTGGTGATATGGTTAAAGCTTTAGCAGCAGGAGCACATGTTGTTATGCTAGGTAGTATGTTTGCTGGTGTTGCCGAAAGTCCTGGAGAAACTGAAATTTACCAAGGTCGTCAATTTAAAGTGTATCGTGGTATGGGTTCTGTCGGTGCGATGGAAAAAGGAAGTAAAGATCGTTACTTCCAAGAAGGAAATAAAAAACTTGTTCCAGAAGGTATTGAAGGACGAGTACCATATAAAGGACCTTTAGCAGATACAGTTCACCAATTAGTTGGTGGCTTACGTGCAGGTATGGGATATTGCGGAGCACAGGATTTAGAATTCTTACGCGAAAATGCACAATTCATTCGTATGTCAGGTGCAGGCTTACGTGAAAGTCATCCTCATCACGTACAAATTACAAAAGAGGCTCCAAACTACTCATTATAATGTCTTATATACAAATAGACAGAGATTTGATATCTCTGTCTATTTTTTTTTGATTATGTTAGAATAACGGTTATGTGAGTACATAGATATTGGGGGTAGCAAAAGTGAAAGGTATGTTTTGCAAAAGATTCATTGCTTTGGTAACAGTGCTTACACTAGCTTGTAGCATTTTTATTCCATATAGCAATGCATCAGCTGAAACAGGAGCCGCTTTAAACATTGAAGCAGGCGCGGCAATTTTAGTAGAAGCGAATTCTGGGAAAATTTTATATCAAAAGAATGCAGATGAATTATTATCCATTGCTAGTATGACAAAGATGATGAGTGAATATTTAGTTCACGAAGCAGTGGATAAAGGAAAACTTAAGTGGGACCAGAAAATTAAGGTTTCTGAATATGCATATAAGGTTTCACAAGATGCTTCATTATCAAATGTTGCATTAGAAAATGGTGGCTCTTATACAGTAAAAGAGTTATATGAGGCAATGGCAATCTTTTCTGCAAATGGTGCAACAATTGCATTAGCAGAAGCAATTGCAGGTAAAGAAGTAGATTTCGTAAAAATGATGAATGATAAATCGAAAGAACTAGGGTTGAAAAATTATAAATTTGTCAATTCTACAGGTTTAACGAATAAAGATTTAAAGGGAATGCACCCTGAAGGAACAACAGCAGATGAAGAAAATAAAATGTCTGCAAAGGATGTTGCAACTTTAGCACAACATTTAATTAAAGATTATCCAAAAGTGTTAGATACAGCAAAAATTCCTAAAAAAGAATTCCGTCCAGAAAAAGAGAAGTTTGCAATGTCAAACTGGAACTGGATGTTAAAGGGCTTAGTTAAAGAATATGATGGCGTAGATGGTCTGAAAACAGGCTCAACTCCAGAAGCAGGAGATTGCTTCACTGGTACGGTTGAAAGAAACGGTATGCGTTTTATTTCTGTAGTTATTAAAACAAGTTCTCATACAGCACGTTTTGATGAAACAAAGAAGCTATATGATTATGGATTTGCTAACTTTGAAGTGAAACAAATGTATAAAAAAGGTTCTTCAGTAAAAGGACAAGAAACAGTAAGAGTAGAAAATGCGAAAGATAAAGATGTAGCAGTTCAAACGAAACAAGCTATTTCACTTCCAGTGCCAAAAGGAAGTAAAGATGTTTATAAAACAGAATTAAAAGAATCAAGTAAGGGACAAGAAGCACCTATTAAAAAGGGAGCTGCGCTTGGTCAAATGGTAATTACGCCAAAAGATACAAACGACCCTGGATTTTTAACTGGTAAGTCGTTGCAAGTGGATCTTGTAACAACATCTGAAGTAGAAGAAGCAAACTGGTTTACTCGTGCTATGCGCGGAATTGGTTCATTCTTTAGTGGTATGTGGAATAGTGCTGTTGATACAGTAAAAGGTTGGTTTTAGAAGCTCCTCATGGTAGGGGCTTTTTTTTTATTCCTATTTTTCATACCGACTTTATGAAAAAGTAGTAGACAAGCATCTGATAGTTAGTGGTAGAATGTAAGAGTATTCTTAATTTTCGCCTTTAACGGGGGAAAGCAATTCACCTAGGGGGGTTTTTGTACATGACAAATGTAACAGGGACAGAGCGTGTAAAACGTGGAATGGCAGAAATGCAAAAAGGCGGCGTTATTATGGACGTAATTAACGCTGAACAAGCAAAAATTGCAGAAGAGGCAGGCGCAGTTGCCGTTATGGCATTAGAGCGTGTACCAGCAGACATTCGTGCAGCAGGTGGCGTTTCTCGTATGGCAGACCCAACAATCGTTGAAGAAGTTATGGGTGCAGTGTCAATTCCGGTTATGGCAAAATGCCGTATCGGTCACCTTGTAGAAGCACGTGTATTAGAATCATTAGGGGTAGACTATATCGATGAGAGTGAAGTATTAACTCCTGCTGATGAAGTATACCATTTAAATAAACGTGATTACACAGTTCCATTTGTATGTGGTTGCCGTGATATCGGAGAAGCTGCACGTCGTATTGCAGAAGGTGCATCTATGCTTCGTACAAAAGGTGAACCAGGAACAGGAAACATTGTAGAGGCAGTGCGTCATATGCGCCAAGTCAATGCAGAAATCCGTCAAGTTGCGAGTCTACGTGAAGATGAGTTAATGACATATGCAAAAAATACGGGTGCTCCTTACGAAGTATTACTTGAAATTAAACGTCTTGGTCGCTTACCAGTTGTAAACTTTGCGGCAGGTGGTATAGCAACGCCAGCAGATGCTGCATTAATGATGCAACTTGGTGCTGATGGGGTATTTGTTGGATCTGGTATCTTCAAATCAGAAAACCCAGAGAGATTTGCACGTGCAATTGTTGAAGCAACGACTCATTATGAAGATTACGAACTAATTGCAAGTCTTTCTAAAGGATTAGGTAATGCAATGAAGGGTATCGAAATTTCAACGTTATTACCAGAACAACGCATGCAAGAGCGTGGATGGTAATTAAAGGAGAACTTTAAAATGGTGAAAATCGGTGTACTAGGTCTTCAAGGTGCAGTTCGTGAACATGTAAAATCAGTTGAAGCAAGTGGTGCAGAAGCTGTTGTTGTAAAGCGTATAGAGCAACTTGAAGAGATTGATGGTCTTATTTTACCAGGCGGTGAAAGTACAACAATGCGCCGTCTTATTGATAAGTATGCTTTCATGGAACCACTTCGCACATTTGCAAAGTCTGGTAAACCAATGTTTGGTACGTGTGCAGGGATGATTCTTCTTGCGAAAACACTTATTGGCTATGAAGAAGCACATATTGGTGCTATGGATATTACAGTTGAGCGCAATGCGTTCGGACGCCAAAAGGATAGTTTTGAAGCTGCGCTTTCAATTGAAGGCGTGGGTGAAGACTTCGTTGGTGTATTTATCCGTGCGCCGTATGTTGTAGAAGTAGCTGATAATGTTGAAGTGCTTTCTAAGCATGGTGACCGAATGGTAGCGGTAAGACAAGATCAGTTTTTAGCTGCTTCATTCCATCCAGAATTAACAGATGATCATCGTGTAACAGCATACTTTGTTGAAATGGTAAAAGAAGCGAAAATGAAAAAAGTTGTATAAGTAACTTGCAACTTGTATAAGATTATAGTAAATTGATGGTAACAATTTTATAAAATAAGCGTGTTGATAGGAAATAGTAACAAATGTTGTTTCTTATAGAGAGTCGATGGTTGGTGGAAATCGATAGAAACAGTTTGTGAATCCATCCTGGAATGGAATGTGGAACATCTTTTGGATTAGTAAGCATTCCCGGTGAAGAGCCGTTATTTCTACTTGAGAGGAAAGCGGTAATGCTTTCAACTAGGGTGGCAACGCGGGTTAACTCCCGTCCCTTTATATAGGGACGGGAGTTTTTTGTGTTTTATAAAATAAAAGGAGGAGTATATAATGCTTGATATTAAATTTTTACGTACAAACTTTGAAGAAGTAAAAGCGAAATTACAGCATAGAGGTGAAGATCTAACTGATTTCGGACGTTTTGAAGAACTTGATACGAGAAGAAGAGAACTACTTGTTCAGACAGAAGAATTAAAAAGTAAACGTAATGAAGTGTCTCAACAAATCTCTGTATTAAAGCGCGAAAAGAAAGATGCAGAAGCTCTAATTTTAGAAATGCGTGAGGTTGGAGAAAAAGTAAAGGATTTTGATAACGAACTTCGCACAGTTGAAGAAGACTTAGAAAGATTAATGTTATCTATTCCAAATATCCCTCATGAGTCTGCTCCAGTCGGTGAAACAGAGGATGATAATGTAGTAGCGCGTACTTGGGGAGAAGTAAAAGAATTTACTTTTGAACCAAAACCACATTGGGATCTTGCTACTGATTTAGGAATTTTAGATTTTGAACGCGCTGGGAAAGTAACAGGAAGCCGCTTCGTATTTTACAAAGGTGCTGGTGCAAGATTAGAGCGTGCTTTAATTAGCTTTATGCTTGATCTTCATACTGATGAGCATGGATATGAAGAAGTATTACCTCCATATATGGTAAACCGTGCAAGTATGACAGGAACAGGACAACTTCCAAAGTTTGAAGAAGATGCATTCCGTATTGAAAGTGAAGATTATTTCTTAATTCCAACAGCTGAAGTACCTGTAACGAATATGCATCGTGATGAGATTTTAAATAAAGAGCAATTGCCTATAAGATATGCTGCATTTAGCTCTTGCTTCCGCTCTGAAGCAGGTTCAGCTGGTCGCGATACACGCGGTTTAATTCGCCAGCATCAGTTCAATAAAGTAGAGCTTGTGAAGTTCGTAAAACCAGAAGATTCTTATGAAGAGTTAGAAAAATTAACAAATGATGCAGAACGCGTGTTACAATTATTAGAGTTGCCATATCGCGTTATGAGCATGTGCACAGGCGATTTAGGATTTACAGCAGCGAAGAAATACGATATTGAAGTATGGATTCCAAGCTATGGCACATATCGTGAAATTTCTTCTTGTAGTAATTTTGAAGCTTTCCAAGCGAGACGTGCAAATATCCGTTTCCGCCGTGAGCCAAATGGAAAACCAGAACATGTCCATACATTAAATGGATCTGGTCTTGCAATTGGACGTACGGTTGCAGCTATTTTAGAGAACTACCAACAAGAAGATGGTACAATTATAATTCCAGAAGTTCTTCGCCCTTATATGGGAGGAAAAACAGTTATTAAGTAAATTTAAACATTCATCGGTATGAGTGATTGGTAATTATGAGCGTTGTCAGTACTGTAATGTAGGAAGGGGAAAGTAAAATTTTCCTTTCCTCATAATTTATTTTAGTAGGGTTGACTAACTGTTTTTCTTTTGATATTATATTTGATGTCAATATGGAGGTATACCCAAGTCTGGCTGAAGGGATCGGTCTTGAAAACCGACAGGCGGCGAGAGTCGCGCGGGGGTTCGAATCCCTCTACCTCCTCCAGATATAATTGACAACAGCGCATATAAGTGGAGATTGGAGAACTCGTTACCAACACGTAACGAGTTTTTATTTTAAAACCAATCATAAAGTATGGTGTAAGGTAATTTTGTCCTTATTACACACTCATATTCCGATGATTATCTTCATAGATATGAAAGGAGTCAACATGGATCTTATTATACAAACGTTTCCTTTAGATGGAAAAACTTTATATTATGTACAATGTCCTGTCTGTAAGAACAATAGAATTTTAAACAGTGGTGCAAACGTATCACGCATTATTAGTGATGATACATTCCGTAAACTTTGTGGTTGTACTTGTGATGTAAAACCAGCTACGAATAAAGTAGAGGTGCCAAAACAAGTTAAAAAAGCAGCTGTAAAGAAAGAAGCGGCTCCAAAACGTACAGGTAAAGTATTAACGGCAGTAATTAATGGGAAAGAAATGACTGTTAAAGAGATTGCTGAAGCATACGATATTAGTACAAGTACTGTTCGTCAGCGTATTAACGCAGGAAAACCTGAGAGTGAAATTATTGCTCCAACAAAGAAGAAGTAATTTAATAGGAAAACCCGTGCATATGCACGGGTTTTTTATTTTACAAGTTTACGTGTTTGTTTTAAAAAATGGCCAATTTTTTTAATGATTGGTTCGATTGAATCCCCATCTTTTAAAATATCGTACTCATTAATATTTAAGCGTAATACAGGGCATGAATTAAAGTTGTTAATCCAGTTTTCATAACGTCCATGCATTTCTTTCCAGTACTCAATTGGCGTTTGCTGTTCCATTGGGCGTCCGCGTTCTTGAATACGATCGACAATATCATCGAAAGAACCTTCTAAGTAAATTAATAAGTCTGGATGAGGGAAGTAAGGAGTCATGACCATAGCGTCAAATAACCCTTTGTATGTTTCATAATCAGTTTCCGTCATCGTACCTTTTTCATGATGCATCTTTGCGAAAATTCCAGTGTCTTCGTAAATAGAACGATCTTGAACAAAACCGCCACCGTATTCAAAAATTCTTTTTTGTTCCTTAAATCGTTCTGCTAAAAAGTACACTTGTAGGTGGAAGCTCCAGCGAGTGAAGTCCGCATAGAACTTGTCCAAGTATGGATTGGAATCTACTTTTTCAAATGATGTGCGATAACCTAAAGCATTAGCTAATGCAGTTGTCATAGTTGATTTACCCACACCTACCGTTCCGGCGATAGTGATTACTGCGTCATTGGGTATATCATATTTTTGCCTTAAATTCATTATTATTTCGACTCCTTTAAGAGAGTATTTTGAAGGGCAGATAGGATGACGTTTAAATCATCAGGATTTTTTACAAAATCCATATCGTCTCCATTAAATTTCAATACTGGTATTTCCGGATGATCTTTTTTAAAAGCATCCATTGCTGTTTCATAATCTTTTGTGAGCTGTAGTAAGTAATTTGGATCCATGTTTTTTTCAAATTCTCTTCCGCGCATGGCGATTCGTTTTTGCAATGTTTCTAGGCTAGCTGTTAAATAAACAATGACGTTTGGCACAGGCATATCTTGTGTAAGGATACGATAAATTTGCATGTACTTGTCATATTGAGAGTCTTTTAATGTGCGGGATGCAAAAATTAAATTTTTAAAGATATGGTAATCCGCTACTACTGGTTTCCTTTGATTCAAATACTTTATGTTAATATCTTCTAATTGTTTGTATCTATTACAAAGAAAGAACATCTCTGTTTGAAAACTCCATTCGTCGATGTCTTCATAGAACTTTCCTAAAAAGGGATTTTCATCAACAATCTCTTTTAGTAAGTGGAGTTGCATGTGAGTTGAAATTTCCTTCGCAAGTGAAGTTTTTCCAACACCAATTGGTCCTTCAACCGTGATAAATGGTACTCCGGTCACGCTGTTTCCTCCTTTCAATCAGTGATTTACCGTGACTACTAAAAACACAAAACAGAATTATTGTAGCACAAGAGGGAAGCGAGCGGGTTAATTTGATATAAAAAGTTAGAAAATAGATATATGTATTAATTAAATTTTATTTTGGATGACGATGTTATATTTGCTTTCAATGTAGTTTCCATTATTTTTAAAGCATGTATATTATCTTGGTCGTTGTTAGAGGCGATACAATCCTGTGGTACATACAATGTATAATTTCTCATATGGGCATCATTAGCTGTAAATAGGATACATATATTTCCGGCAACTCCTGTTAATATTAGATTTTCTATTTTTAAATAACCTAGTAATGAATTTAAAGGTGTTTCATAAAAAGCGGAATAATGTGGTTTAATAAAAATGTAATCATCAGAACTTGGAGCAATCTTATGGATTATATTTTCGCTATATTTATTTGTGCAATGAGTAATAAGTTGGTCGATATCAGATCTCCAAAGTTGATAATGGTCATTAACGTAAATTATAGGATAGCCGAAGGATTTCATTTTTTTCTTTAATTGTAAAATAGGGTTTGTGATAGTCTCACATTTTTGAGCTAGAATGGGTCCGTGGGAAAATTGAAAGTCATTAATCATATCGATAATGAGCAAGGCGGTATTTTTCATATGTAATCCCCTCTCTTTTTTCTTTTAGGGTGGATTGAATATGTAAAAGTTATCCCCTGTGTAGTAAATGGAAATAAGTGTACTTTATTTGTAATGAAAGGACTATGTTATGGAACAAGATCAAGATATTTATTTTATGCAATTAGCGATAGAAGAAGCCAAAAAGGCAGAGGAAATACAGGAAGTGCCAATTGGAGCAGTTATAGTGTTAGATGGTGAGGTAATTAGTGTTGCCCATAATTTAAGGGAAACTGAGCAAAGATCAATAGCTCATGCTGAGTTGCTAGCAATAGATGAGGCGTGTAAAAAATTAGGGACATGGCGTTTAGAAGATGCAACATTGTATGTAACATTAGAACCTTGTCCAATGTGTGCGGGTGGAATTGTTTTATCACGAGTGAAGCGAGTTGTATATGGTGCAAGTGATCCGAAGGGCGGGTGTGCAGGGACATTAATGAATCTTTTAACAGATGAACGCTTCAATCATCAATGTGAAGTAGTATCTGGTGTATTAGAGGAAGAATGCGGTACGTTGTTAACAAACTTTTTTAGAGAGCTTCGTAAAAAAAGAAAAGCGATAAAAAAATTAGAGAAAAATACTGGGAACTAACGTATTTGCATTTTATAAAGAAACAAGTTATACTGATAATGCCTTTAATGAAGGCAACCGAATATTGGTTTTAACTTTGCCGTGCTAAGCGGGGAGGTAGCGGTGCCCTATACTCGCAATCCGCTCTAGCGAGGCCGAATCCCCTCTCGAGGTTATGTTGCTGTAAGGTCTGCCTTAAGTAAGTGGTGTTGACGTTTGGGTCCTGCGCAACGGGACCCCGTGAACCTTGTCAGGTCCGGAAGGAAGCAGCAATAAGCGGGTCTTCTCGTGTGCCGCAGGAGTGCCTGAACCGAGCTAACTGTTTGAGTAACGCTTATGGTACGTAATCGACGGAGGGTGCACGGCAGTTATATATGTATACAAAACTCACCTTAATACAAAGGTGAGTTTTTTGTATAGAAAATAACTTTTGGAATCTATAAACAGAATGGGTTATAATAAATGAGATAATAACCTTTGAGGGAGGCCGTATTTTCGTGTCATACCAAGCGTTATACCGAACATGGAGACCGCAAAAGTTCGAAGATGTAGTCGGTCAAAAGCACGTGACAAAAACGTTGCAAAATGCCCTTCTTCAAGAGAAAGTTTCACATGCTTATTTATTTTCTGGTCCTAGGGGAACAGGAAAAACGACAATTGCAAAAGTATTTGCAAAAGCAATTAACTGTGAACATGCTCCGGTAGCTGAACCTTGTAATGAATGTCCTTCTTGTTTAGGAATTACACAAGGATCCATTTCAGATGTATTAGAAATTGATGCGGCTTCAAATAACGGTGTAGATGAAATTCGAGATATTAGAGATAAAGTAAAATATGCTCCAAGTGCTGTAGAATATAAAGTATACATTATTGATGAAGTTCACATGCTTTCTATGGGTGCATTCAATGCGCTTTTAAAAACCTTAGAAGAGCCGCCAGGACATGTTATCTTTATTTTGGCGACAACAGAACCTCATAAGATCCCGCCTACAATTATTTCGCGTTGTCAGCGTTTTGAATTCCGAAAAATATCAGTGAATGATATTGTTGAGAGATTATCAACGGTTGTGACAAACGAAGGTACGCAAGTGGAAGATGAAGCATTACAAATTGTTGCCCGTGCTGCTGAAGGTGGTATGCGTGACGCGCTTAGTCTTATTGATCAGGCTATATCTTATAGTGATGAGATTGTTACGACAGAAGATGTATTGGCCGTAACAGGATCTGTTTCTCAGCAATACTTAGGCAATTTAGTAGAATGCATACGTGAAAATGATGTATCAAGAGCATTACAGATCATAGATGAAATGATGAGTAAAGGGAAGGATCCAGTTCGTTTTATGGAGGATTTCATTTACTATTATCGTGATATGCTTTTATATCAAACTTCACCGCAACTAGAACATATGTTGGAACGAGTAATTGTAGATGATCAATTCCGTAAGTTGAGTGAAGAAATGCAACCGGAAGTGATCTATGAGATTATTCATACCCTTAGTAAGGGACAACAGGAAATGAAGTGGACAAATCATCCGCGTATTTTCTTAGAAGTTGTTATGGTGCAATTGTGTCAACAGTTTATGATGCAAGCAAACGGTACTGATCGTTTGCAAGCAATTATGAACAGGATGCAGCAATTGGAGAAAGAGTTAGAGCAAGTCAAAAAGAACGGTGTGCCAGCTGGTGTACAACAGGAAGTAAGAGAGACACGTGCAACACCAAAACCCGTACGAACAGGAAGTATGAAGATTCCTGTCGGGCGTGTAAATGAAGTATTAAAACAAGCGAAGCGTCAAGATTTAGAACAATTAAAAGCTGTATGGGGTGAGTTGTTAGGAAGACTCAAATCATATAACAAAGTAGCGTTTGCTGTTCTACTAGAAAATAGCGAACCAGTGGCAGCTTCAGATGACACTTACGTTTTAGCATTTCAATATGAGATTCACTGTAAGATGGCGAGCGAAAATCGAGAAGCTATGGATACAGTAGAACAAGCTTTATTTGAATTGCTAAGTAAAAGGTTAAATATGATTGCCATTCCAAAAAGTGAATGGGGTAAAATCCGTGAAGACTTTTTACAACGTGAAGGTGGAGAGTCTGAAGAAAGCCCGGAGAAAAAGGAAGACCCTCTTATAGAAGAGGCAGTGAAATTAGTAGGACAAGAACTCATTGAAATAAAAGAGTAATAATAATTAGGAGGAATTAATTATGATGCGTGGCGGAATGGGAAATATGAATAACATGATGAAACAAATGCAAAAGATGCAAAAAGACATGGCGAAAGCACAAGAAGAGCTTGGTGAAAAAACAGTTGAAGGTACAGCTGGCGGCGGAATGATTACAGTTATTGCAAATGGTCACAAGCAAATTCTTGAAGTTAAGATTAAAGAAGAGGTTGTAGATCCAGAGGATATCGAAATGTTACAAGACTTAGTGTTAGCTGCAACAAATGATGCACTTAAAAAGGCTGATGAGCTATCAAACTCTACGATGGGTAAATTTACAAAAGGCTTAAACTTACCAGGTGGAATGTTCTAGGAGGATATTGATACATGCATTATCCAGAACCAATATCAAAACTAATCGATAGTTTTATGAAGTTGCCAGGTATCGGACCGAAAACAGCGGTTCGATTGGCATTTTTCGTATTAGATATGAAAGAAGATGATGTGTTAGGTTTTGCGAAAGCACTTGTAAATGCGAAGCGAGATTTAGCGTATTGTTCTGTATGTGGACATATTACTGATCGTGATCCTTGTTATATTTGTAATGATTCGCATCGAGATCAATCAGTTGTTTGTGTCGTGCAAGAACCGAAAGATGTAATCGCAATGGAAAAAATGAAAGAGTATCAAGGTGTATATCATGTGTTACGTGGTGCGATTTCTCCTATGGAGGGAATTGGACCGGAAGACATTAATATCCCGCAACTCTTAAAGCGACTACATGATGAAACGGTACAAGAAGTAATATTAGCAACAAACCCTAATATTGAAGGGGAAGCTACAGCGATGTATATCTCCCGCCTCTTAAAACCTACAGGCATTAAAGTAACTCGTATTGCACATGGTCTGCCAGTTGGTGGAGATTTAGAATATGCAGATGAAGTGACACTATCGAAAGCATTAGAAGGTCGCAGAGAAGTATAAGAGGAGAAACAAAAATGTTCTTTCAAAAAAAGGGTAAATTGCGTAAAGAGTATGATGATAAGTTAATTGTACTTTTGGAAAAAGTGAAGAATGAGTGGTTACGTCAGAAGAGAATGGTCGAACAAAGTGTAGAACCATCTCAAGATGTCATTTGTTCTTTGAAAATAGCAGAGGCGAAATATTTCTTCTTGTTGAAAGAAGCAAAGCGTCGTCCTGTAAAAATGGAACAATGGTAAAGGGTTCTGCTTTCTGAGCAGGCCTTTTTATTTTATTTGTTAAATGCTGAGGTGTTGTTTTATTAGGTTTATATGAAAGAGATGCCGTTTATGATAACTGTTCTTTTTTATTGTCTTGTCCCATACAAATAGATGTATAGGTCATTCATAAGGAGGAAAAAATGAATTCTACAATTATTATTGTTGGCATTCTTACTTTAGTGTTTATTTTTCTTGTTTTTGGTGTTGCCTCTAAGCCATTACGTTTTATAGGAAAGGTGATTTTTCATGTTACTCTAGGCATAGCATTGCTCTTTATCGTAAATGTTGTAGGGACATATTTTGATTTTCATATCCCAATTAACATGGGTACAGCGGCAATAACGAGTTTATTAGGCCTACCAGGTGTGGCGGCATTAGTGATTATTAAGCTTTATATCATGCCAAGATAAAATTATTTTGGCATTTTTTTAAAAAGTGTTGACTATTAAATGATTAATATGGTAAATTAATAAGCGTCGTCAGGAACGAAAGAAAAAAGTTGTTGACAGATTTAATGAGAAATGTTAAATTATAAAAGTCGCTGAAACGCGATATTGAACTTTGAAAACTAAACGAAAC
>NZ_JACVUW010000029.1:0-8504 GCF_016625265.1 Bacillus sp. S71
CCTTGTCCCTGTGAGAGTAGGACGTCGCCAAGCAACTTTAAGACGAGTCAGGATGACTCGTCTTTTTTGTATGCTTTCATACCTCTATCAATTGCATTTTTAACTCCTTCTAAATAAGAAAATCCATATTTTTTATCTGGCTCTAAGTAAGTTCCTTCCGCCCACTCATTCCATGCGTTAATAAATAAAAACTCGCTGTTATAAAAAGAGTAAGTACGATGAATTTGCTTGCTTAAATATATGGTGAACTTTTCTGGGGTAGAACCTACAAAGATGCTGCTATTTGCGTTTTTACGTCGTGCAGTATTATCCCAATCAACAAAAGCCCCAGGAAATGTTTTTTTCTTTGGGAGCGATCGTTGTAATATATACATCCATACTTTATCGTAGTCCCAAACATTCAATTGCATATCAGAATCATATATGACCTTATTTATGTCTGAAGAGCTATCATGGGCAATTGTATAGAAAGGTTCAAACTGAATGCTAGCATCGAATCCATTTATATTAGGTAGTGGAAAACTGTTTAATGTTTCAGCAAAGTATATGCCTTTTAAACCATTTTCTCGCGCTAATGCATTCCAGTAATTAAGCATTTTTTCACAATCAGGAATATGTCCTGGACGATAAATAATGAATAGAGGTTTATCATCTATATAAATATATCTCTCATCTTGGAAAGCCTGTAATAAATAATCAAAGTGTTCCTTCCAATCAGATATATCTCCGTAATCTTGAGGCATTAATATATGTTTATCGAGACCATCCCAAGATTTTGTCCATGGTTCATTTGCCCAAGAAAGACAAAAAGGGAAGTCAGGTTCCTTCATCTTTAGTACGTCATTAAAGGGTGTTTCTAATAGTCTTTTTCCCTTAAACCAATAATGATAATAACAAAAACCATATATACCGTATGCTTTAGCGATTTCTGCTTGCCACTTTCTTACGGAGGGGCTAGTTAAGTCATAATAAAAATCTTGATAAGGTTCCCTCGGTTGATAATGTCCTGAAAATAAAGGTCGTGCACTTTTAGTATTTGTCCATTCAGTAAATCCTTTCCCCCACCATCGATCATTTTCTTTAATTTGATGGAATTGTGGTAAGTAAAAAGCGATTATTTTCAAAGTATATCCCCCTCATGTTTTTCGTAGTTCAATTGTTGGGAAGTTATTCTTGATTTGGTGGAGTAATTTTAAAACAAGAGATATGTTAGCTGTTTACTGTTTTTTTTATGGTATGTATTGAATTTGCTTTTACAGCTTACTTAATAAGAGAGTATTAGGTAATTTGATATATAGCTGAAATAGAAAGTGCTTTTCGTCATGAAATTAAGTGTATTACGTTGAATAAAAGGAATTAAATTTTTTGAAGGACAAAGAGGGCTTGTGGTAATCGATTTACATCATCAAAAAAGTCTTGTAGCTTTAAATATTTCTCATAATGATTTTCAATATAAGTCCTAGGTATAACGGTTTCTCCGTAAAAACTACTATTTCTAACATCCCCTGCACCAGTAGCGCTGTGGACAAATTTTCCGTTTTCATAATCCGAGATAGCGCGATGTATATCTGGAAAAGCTTGAGATAAAGTTTTATGCCATCCTGTTTGAATTAATTCAGGATGTTCGTGGAATTGTTGACAAAAATCAAGAAAATAGCGCGCTTGTGTTGTTGCGATGAAAATTCCACCAGGGCGAAGAACTCTTGAAAATTCTTTTATCCAATTTTCAGCAGTTTCTTCGGATAAATGTGAGAATACAGAATAAGCGAATATGATATCTAATGAATTGTCACTAATAAATTCTACAGGGGGATGTGGACTTGCTGTTTTATATATCCCTCTTCCTAGTGTTTCATTACAAAGTGTGATCATCGCAGGATCCACATCAATGCCAAGTAAATTTTGATCAGAGGCATCTTTAAATAAGAAGCGTATAATTCTTCCCCATCCGCAGCCGAAGTCTAAAACTTTACTTTCTTTATTCACGGGAACACCTAAATTCTGGGCGTATTGTTTTATATAGCTATAAAACAAATATGCTTCATAAAGAGCATGTTCATAGGAAGCACCTACAAATTGTTTTTGAATTTCTTCAGGAGGAAACCTAGGTACGGGAACCCCATTTATCGTTGTTTGGGAACAACTTTGTATAAATAAATTTAGAAGTTCAACATCAGATAGTGAATTAACAAGATTATCGAAATCACTTCCTAACTTAAAGTTATGCATTTGTCAAACCTCCGAATTATATAGTGATTAAACCTTATTTTCTTGCTTTTTACTAATAAAAACATGTAAAAATTCAGCATCTAAACCGAGTGATCTATCCTTTTGTAAATAAACAATGGTATACATATTTGTGTGTGTATAAATATATTCAATCATATCCTGCCCCCAATCGAACGTTACTAAAGACCCATTCTCATCAATAGGGTTTCCGTGATAAATGGGCTCTTCAATATATTCAATCACCTCTTTATTCAATCTTGCTCTTTGCACAGTTTTTGTGAGTGTATGATACCAAGGGACAGTAAATACATGAGCGCCGCCAGGTTTTAATACTCGTTCTATTTCTTTAAAGGCTTTGTTTGGCGTCATTACATGCTCAAAAACGTCTTGAGTAATGAATAAATCAAAAGATTCATTTTCAAAAGTCATGTCTTCTAAGTTCTCACATCTAATTCCTTGAAAGTATTGGCCAAGAGGATAGTTTTTAAAGTATTGAGAATATGTATAGTTTTTACAGTTTTTTAATAGTAGCTGAGTTGTAATTCCTCCAGGAGAGGATTCGTGGATACTATAGGAATCCCATTTTGGAAAAAATGTGTGTAAAGTATGGATTAAAGCTCGCTGCCTTGGGATAGAGTTACATGTAGAACATAAATAATGATCTCTAAGCCAATCATTATGCTCTATAAATGTAGCTTTCTTTTCGCAAATAACGCAGTACCCATTATTGTGTTTCAAATTGATTTCCACACGACATCACTCCTATGTTACATGCAATCTATTTATGGAAAGTATGATACACGTCAACAATCGGCGAAATCAAAGGGAATAGGTGAAAGTTAGGTATCTCTTAAAATAGCGATTAGGAAAAGGGAATAATCAGTTGAAGAGAACCCGACTCGAATTAAAGTTTCACTTTATGCTATGCGATGCATTAGCTTTTATTCATAGAAAAATGTATAGACTTAAAGTATCCCTCTCGTGTACGGGTACATTTCAAAGTCCTGTGCATATATTTCTGTAACTAAATCCATGGTTTCTTTATCATAAAAGCTTTCGTATGTTGGAAATCGTGGGAAGGCTTCATCTGTAATGCTAAGTTCTGCATAGCTCCCTGCATAAATCATCTTGTGGGCGCGATGATGATCTGAATTTGTAAGAAGTGCTAAATTGGATTTTATCAAATCGTACGTGTGTTCTAGTTTGGTGATTTGTGCATTAAAATCTTCTAAAGGAATATAACATTGGATGAAGTTTTCTTCACCAGGGACGTATTGTTGGCTAAAATGTATATCTATTGCTAGGGAATTGGAACCAAATGCCTGAACGTAATATAAAAATTGTTTAAATGATATTCCTTGATTACTATATTTATCATTATAAAAATAATGACGGATACTTTCCCATTGGGGGCTAGCGTATGGATTGTCAGCAAGTAATAGAAATGAGCTGACAGCCCTTGTATAGGGATTTCGCACAAGTTTACAAACATCCTTTTTACCTTCTAGAAGACCATTCTGTAACTCTGGTATGTAATTTATATTGTTCTTATACACCCAGAACTCATAGTAATGAATAAAGTCATTGTATTTCTTTGCTTCAGTAAATAATCCAATTTGAAAAAAGAACCAATTAGCTAATGCGGTGCATCCGCTTCTGTGACTCCAAAATAGTATAAGGGGAAAGTCTTTATGGTAATGCGGAATTCGGTCTTTATGTAGAATTACATGATTTAAAAGCTCTTGATTTATATTTTCCATGAGTTTCGCACTCCTTTTTTGAGAACCTTGTGTATGTAGAAGTTTTTTTATGGGTTAAACAAGTGAGGATTGTTTATTAAATATATTCATGGGGATGAGTAAATATTATGAGTGTTTTTGCGGTCAATCTGAATAAGGAAGTTATTCCAAAATGAAAATAGAAAATAAAGATAATGAAAATTTATAACAAACATACAATGATAAGAAGATGAATAATTGAAATGATCCAGTTTATTTGTGTATGTTTTTAGGTTTGACGATGGGAAAAATTTATTACTAGAGAGATGATATTATGAGGAAGAATAATTATTTAATAGTAGGTGGAAATAGTTTCATTGGTATCAACCTCGCATTGGGTTTATTGAAACAGGGGCAAAATGTAAAAGTATTTTCCAGGCATATAAATAATTTTCCTCAAAATATTATAAGTGAAGTTGAATTTATTAAAGGTGATTTAGAAAATGTTGAGGATATATATAAGGCTTTAGTGAATATAGATATTATTATTTATTTAGCTGCGACGTCTAACGTAGCAACTTCAATTGAAGATGTTTTCGGCGATATTAATAGCAGTCTATTTTTTCTTAATTTCATGGAAAGTGTTAAAGATTTTCGTATTAAAAAAATTATATTAGCTTCTTCGGGAGGCACAGTTTATGGTGAACCTGAATATTTGCCTATTGATGAGAAACATCCATTAAGACCACTTTCTCCGTATGGAATAACAAAAGTTTCGCTCGAGAATTATTTGTATTTTTATAAGAGAAAATATGGAATAGATTATGTTGTATGTAGATATTCTAATCCGTATGGAAAATACCAAAACCCCTTAAAAAAAGTTGGGGCGATAAATTGTTTTTTGTATCAGCATCTCAGTAATGAAAGGATTAATATATATGGGAATCCAGAGGAGATTATTAGAGATTATATTTATATCGATGATTTAGTTGAAATTACTATACAACTAGCACAATTAAATCAATTGAAATCTTGCGTATATAACATAGGCAGTGGCAAAGGTCTTTCTTTAAAACGAATTATAGTGGAACTAGAGAAAATAACAGAAAGAAAAGTGGATTTTATCTGTTATAAACAAAAACAAGAGAACGTCCAAAGAATCATTTTAAATATTGATAAGATAAAACAAGAATTGAATTGGGAGCCTAAAATAGATTTTAAAAATGGGATTAGATTAAATAAACTATGGATTGAAGAGTTCTTATATAGTAAAAAATAATAAACCACACTCTACTTGTATATAAGCAGAGCGTGGTTTATTATTTTACTTCTTTTTCTATTACCCAAAGGTCTTGATGTTCCCACCAAAATCCTTCAGTATACTTTTTGATGATTGGGTTATGGGGCAGTAATTTAATTTTGTCACATACGTAAGAGGGACTAACTATCGTTTGTCCGTACTGATTAACATCTAAATCGAATTGTTCACTAGAAGAGAGAAACCAATAGCCCTGTTCGTTTAAATTTGGAAACCCGAAATATTTTTTACTTTGATAGCCATGGGTTGTGAAAATGAATAAACCACCAGGTGAAACAGCGTTATACAATGTTTGAAGCCAACGAAACCAAGTTGTATCAGGCATATGAGAAAAAAAGGATAGACAAAAAACAATATCGTACGTAGAGGAGTCTAATTTTAACTGTTCGGGCTCAGGATGAGATAATATAGAAGGATTATTTAATTTGTTTTCAATAAAGGAAATGGCCTCTTCGTGTATATCACAAGCGGTTATACTCAAATTCGCTTGTAGATTTAATAAATGACGTGTTACGCAGCCGTATCCAGATGCAAACTCTAACAATTTGATTGGATTGCCTGTAGGAGGATAAAGGGAAGTGATTAAGTCTAAGAGTATTTGTGCTGAGTTTTGCCCGTCTTTAAAATAGTAATCTATCGCTTCTTTTTTTGATGGGAAAACGGGATTAGTGACAATGAACTGAAAGATATGATCCTCAGGATGGATACTTGCATTTACATTGTAGCTGTGTGCGATTTGAGAAATTAAATCTTTATGTTCCTCTATAAAGTCTTTCAAAGAGTATTCCCCCTTAAATAATAGTATCGCCTTACAAGAGATATTGATGGCAGAGAAAGCATACGTTTAAATTTTTAAGTATGCTTTAAGATACTTTCTATATGTATACATTTTCATTTTAGAAATGTCATCGATAGTAAAGCTTTCTTTAATGAAATTTTGCATTTGCACAACTTCATTGTAATGGGAATATGAATCTTCTGTTCTTGTTACACTATTTAAATGTCGTCTATGATAGTTTAGGGGGGCTGGATTAAAGTAAATATCTCCCTCTGTAAGAAGAGAAACATAGAAGAACCAGTCACCAGCTATTTTGAACTTTTCTAACTGTTTTTCTGTTTTCTTCATATCTATATTTTTAAAAACTACACTCGAGACATTAGGTATAGTGTTTTTGATAAGTAACGTATCTTGTATTTCGTCGACGCCTTTTCGAAAATAGGGGGCTTTCCATTTTTCTTCATCGATATCATTTGTGTAATTTAAATAATGATTAGCCAATACATTTCCTTGTTCGTCTATTTGTTTTGATTGTGTGTAGCTTAAGGCAATATTGTTATTTATATAAAACCCCTGCATCACCTCTTGTAAAAATGTCTTATCGCATAAGTCATCGGCCTCTGCAATCCAAATATAATCACCAGTTGCTGCAGTGACGCCTTTTATCCATTGTTTAAATACAGAACCAGAGTTTGTATCATTAATAACCTGTTGAATCTTCAGATGGATCTTATTTTCTTTTGAGAGCAGTTCTTTAAATGTTGATACGCTATGATCAGTGGAGGCATCGTCTAAGAAAATTAGTTCGTAAAGAGGGTAGGTTTGGTTTAATATTGATTTGATTCGATCAGGTAAGTATTTTTCATAATTATAGTTTGGTATGATTACGCTTATCTTTTTGTAATTATGTTCGAGAAGATCTAGTAATTGATAAATGTAAGTAAGAAAATTGAAGTTTTTTTCGATAAGTTCTTGGCCAAAGCTTCCCTTTTGTAATCGTAATCCCTCATCATGAATAAATTCATATATTTTTTCTAGCATTTTGGGTAAATTTAAAAAATCTACTAAGGCACCAGTTTTTTCTGTAACAACATCCTCAAAACCTCCAGCATTTTTAAACCCTATAACAGGAAGTTTTGCATCTAATGCTTCTAAAACAACATTTGGAAAAGGATCTTCCCTTGAAGTTAATAAGTATAAGTCAGCTCCGGCGTTATATAATCCGATATCGGGAGTAGGATCGACTACTGTGAAATGTGCTTTATATTTAGGAGGCAGTGTATTCAGGAATTGAACGTCTGTTCTCCCTACCCAAATAAAATGAATATCCTTGTGAGTCTTTCTTACTGAGTAAGAGATAAGTGAGAATAGATCTATTCCTTTTCGATAATCTGCGAAGCCTACACCCAAGATGATTTTGCTATCTAGAGGCAGGTTAAGCTTCTTACGTAACTCATTTCTAGCTTTTGCAATATTGTTCTTATAAGGATTGTGGTTAAACAAACCTTGAGGGAGAATGTGACATTTTTGAGGATCCAATTCAGTGATTGTACGAAATTTTTCATGTACGTATTGTGAAGGGAAAACAACTTTGTAAGCAAATTCAGCGATGTTTTTAGCTTTCCCTTCAGCAGAGTACTGTTGTATTAAATGCGGTAATTCATGTATTAATGAAACAACTTTTATATTGTGTCTAGCTAGTAATGCGACGATATCGCCACTTATGACAGTGCTACATATGGCGAGGGTAAAATCCTGTGATAATAAATCCTTTATTAATAATTCGACCTTTTCTTTTGTTTGATAATCTTGCTCGAGACAATAAACAGGACCGTACTTTTGGAAATCGGGAATTAAAATACCGGATCCAATAGAAATAATTGCAACAGAGTAATCAAAGTTTTCTTTAAGAGCCTTAATAGTATGTAAAGAAAGTAGCTGTGCTCCGTGGAAATGGGCATCATGGGATACATAAATTATCTTTTTATTAACATGCATTTCATAACGCCTCCTAAGTTTATTAGATTTCTTTTCCTTTTTGTTGATTAAAGGTAAAGAAGAGAAATGTTTTATATATAATCCCCTAGAGATGAGTAGAAGGGGGGCGTACTAAAAGAAAAAATATTATCCTTAATATATATTTACTTGGTCTCACATTCATTCTTTAGAAAAGTATTAGTATTAAGTTAGAGAGTGTAGTCTGCAGATTGTTAGTTTGAATACATACGTTTATGAAGTTCTAAGGATGTGTTAGAAATTAAGAGAGGGCAAAGCTTTTATAATTTATAAAATAAAAAAGATAAAAAGTATTGACGATTGATCTACAGGGGTGTAATATAGGACAAGTCGCCGATGACATTAACGTCGCAAGCGACAAACGAAATGAAAAACTTAGTTGACATTAACTAATGAAGATGTTAACATAAGGAAGTCGCAAATGAGCGACCAAGTAGTTCTTTGA